>JAIEQO010000023.1 GCA_019747655.1 Gemmataceae bacterium
GGCCGTGGTGGGGTGGGGGACCCGCCCCGCCCCCCGGCTAAACCCGGGGCGCGGGCCGGGGTCGGTCAGCGGTCGCTCCGGTCGGCGCTCTTGGCCCCCTTCTCGCCCTTGTTCAGGTTCTTCAGGACGAACATGTTCTGCTTGTCCTCGGTCTTGAAGTCGTCCGGCATCTTCCCGCCGGGCAGGGCGTAGATCAGCATGACCGTGTCGCCCTCCTTCTTGATCAGCCCCTTGGCCTCGACGTCCCCCTTCGGCACCACGCTCTTCATCGTGATGACGCACGGCTTCTTCGAGTCGTCGAGCGTGTAGGTGGCGACGTACACCTCCTTCTTGTCCTTGTCCGTCGTCACGATCCGGTCCTTGGTGAACCGGGTGGTGGTGCCCTTGATCCGCGCGGCCGGGATCGGCTTGCCGTCCGACTCTCCGGACACGATCGTGTACCCGCCTTCCAGCATCATCTCGCCCTTCCCGGCCCCGGTGGCCTTGGTGTCGTCGGCCGTAAGGCCGGGCGACAGCAGGGCGGCCCCGCCGAACAGCGCCGCGATCGACAGCAGTTTCCGCATGAGGTCAGCTCCTCGATCGTGAGGGATGCGGCGGCGACGGGCCGCCCGGCAGGGAACGTGCAACGGCGGTGCCGGCGTCGGCCGGATCGTGTCGGTCAGATGTGTCCGTGTTTAACCGAGCCGGGACGCCCGGTGCCGCAGGAGGTGGTCGATCAGGACGAGGGCCACCATCGCCTCGCCCATCGGCACGAACCGGGGCAGAAGGCACGGGTCGTGGCGGCCCTTGACGACGAGCTCGGTCGGCTCGCCGGACCGGGTGACGGTCGGCTGCGGCCGGGGGATCGAGCTGGTCGGCTTGACCGCCACCCGGACGACGATCGGCAGCCCGGACGAGATGCCGCCGAGCATCCCGCCGTGCCGGTTGGTGGCGGTGGTGATGGCGGGCAGAGACCCCTCCCCCCGGGGGGGAGGGGGGACAGAAACGGCGTCTTCGGCTTGGTTCCCCCTCTCCCCCGGGGGGAGGGGGTTAGGGGGAGGGGTCTGACGCGGTACGAACAAATCGTTCGCCTGGCTCCCCCGCATCCCGGCCAGGGCGAACCCGGCCCCGTACTCGAACCCGACCACCGCCGGGAGGGAGAGCAACGCCTTCGCCAGGTCGGCCTTGAGCTTGTCGAACACCGGCTCGCCCAGCCCCGGCGGGACCCCGACCGCGGCCAGCTCGCACACCCCGCCGACCGAGTCCCGGTCCTTACGGACGGCGTCGATCAGCTTTTCCATCCGGGCGGCGGTCTCGGGCACCGGGCAGCGGGTCGGCGACGCCTCCACCTGCTCCAGTGTCACGGCCGCCGGGTCGGGGATGTCGGCTGAGACATCGCCCACCCGGGTGACGTAGCCCAGCACCCGGATGCCGTCGCGGGCCAGGAGTTTCTTGGCCACCGCCCCGGCGGCCACCCGGCAGACCGTCTCCCGGGCGCTGCTGCGGCCGCCGCCGCGGTAGTCCCG
>JAIEQO010000912.1 GCA_019747655.1 Gemmataceae bacterium
CGGCGGGGGCAGCTCGGCGGCCAGCACCACCTCGGCCCGGGACCGGACGGCGTCCCGGCCGCCCGGCCGCTGGGCCCGCAATTCGACCGGGACGACCAGCCGGCCGCCCTGCTTCGTCGGCTTCCCGGCGAACCCCCGGACGGCGGCCGACTCCCCCGGCCCGAGGGCGATGCCCTTGGTGATCCGCAGGTCG
Source organism: Gemmataceae bacterium (assembly GCA_019747655.1). Taxonomy (GTDB): domain Bacteria; phylum Planctomycetota; class Planctomycetia; order Gemmatales; family Gemmataceae; genus Urbifossiella. Next base: position 194 of record JAIEQO010000912.1, read on the forward strand.
TTGACCCCGTGGAAGTGCAGCCCGGGGTGGCCGTGCAGGGCGGCGTGGGCCAGGAACTCCAGGTGCAGGGCGACCGGGAGGACGGCCCGGCCGTCGATCACGTGCGACCCGAGGACCGGGTGCGAGTCCGCGTCGACGGTCCGCTCGAACGCGAGGGCCAGGTCGGCGGCCGGGGCCGGCGGCTTCGGGGCCGGCGGGGCGACGGCCCCGGGCCGGCCGACGGCCAGCACCTCGACGGCCCGCCCGGCGGCCAGCTCGTTCACCAGGAAGGCCCCGCCGTCGGCCAGCGGGACCACCCCGACGCCCTCGGCCTCGAACTGCTTCCGCAGGGCGGGCGTCACCATCCCGCCGTCCCACGGCCCCCAGTTCAGGGCGACGACCCGGCACCCGGGCCGCCGCCGGGCCTCGGCCTGGGCCGTCTTGTTGAGAACCTCGTTGGCCGCCGCGTAGGCCGCCTGCCCGGTCCGCCCGAGCCGGGCCGTGACCGACGAGAACAGGACCACCGCCTTGAGCGGCTGGGCCGACAAGCCGGCCAGCAGGTTCCGCAGCCCGTCCACCTTCGTCCGGTAGACCCGGTCGAAGTCGGCCGGGGCGAGGTCTTCGAGCCGCCGGTCGGCCAGCACCCCGGCCCCGTGGACCAGGGCGGCGACCGGCCCGAACCGGGTGCGGGCGTGGTTCAGCAGGTGGGCGACGGCGGCCGGGTCGGCGGCGTCGGCGGCCAGGTAGGCGGCCGTCCCGCCGGCCTCGCCGATCCGCTTCAGGGTCCGCCGGACCTCCCGGTGGGCGGCGACCCGCTGGTACTCCTCGCCGATCCGCTTGGGACCGGCGTCCGGCCCGAGCCGGGCGGCGATGGCCGCCTTGACCTCGGCCTCGGCGGTCAGCCCGTACAGCCAGTCCGGCTCCGGCCCAGGGGGCGGGGTCCGGCCGGTCAGGATGAGCGTCGGCCGGAACGCCCGGGCCAGGGCGACGGCGCACTCGGCGGTCACGCCCCGCCCGCCGCCGGTCACGAGGACGACATCCCCCGGCCCGAGGACCGGCGGCCCGTCGGCCGGCTGGCGGACGGCCCGGGCCAGTTCCAGGGTGCAGCGGTGGTCGGCGGCGATGCCGACCTCGGCCGGGCCGGCGAGCAGCACCTCGTCCACCACCGCGGCGGCGGAGTCGGCGAAGGCCGGGTCGAGGTCGATGGCCTTCGCGGAGACCTCGGCCCACTCGTGCCGGGCCGTCTTGGCCAGCCCGGCCAGCCCGCCGGCGGTCGGGTCGGCGTCCGCGGCCAGCCCGCCCAGGCCGAACGCCCCGTCCAGCCGGGCGACGGTGGCGAACGCGGCCC
>JAIEQO010000721.1 GCA_019747655.1 Gemmataceae bacterium
CTGGCCGCCGCCTCCGCCCGGTGGGGCAAGCCGGACGAGGCCCGCCGCCGGTGGGAGGAGGTGGCCGGGCTGCGGCCGAAGGACCTGGCCGTCCGGTTCCGGCTGCTCGACCTGGCCTTCCAGTCCGGCGACCGGGCCCGGGTCGACGCCGCGGTCGAGGCGGTCCGCCGGGCGGACGGCCCGGGCGGGGCCCAAACCCAGTACGCCGAAGGCCTGGCGGTGGTCAGCCGGACGGCGGCGACCCCGGCCGAGCTGGCCGACGCCCGGCTCCACCTGACGGCTTCGGCCGCCCTCCGCCCGACCTGGCCGTTCCCGGTCGGCATGCTCGGCCTGGCCCTCGACCGGGAGGGCAAGCCGGACGAGGCCCTGGCCGCGTACCTCCGGGCGGTCGACCTCGGGGACCGCCGGCCGGTCGTCATCCGGCGGGCCGTCCAGCTCCTGTACGACCGCCGCCGGATCGACGAGGCCGACCGGCTGGTCCAGAAGCTGGGGCCGGCCGAGTCGCTGTCCCCGGAGCTGACCCGGCTGGCCGCCGATGTGTCGCTGGCCAACAACCAACTCGACCGGGCGGTCGCCCTGGCCGGGGCGGCCGTCGCCGCCGACTCGAAGGAGCCGGTCGACCACCTGTGGCAGGCCCAGGTGCTGGCCGGGGCCGGGAAGACGGACGAGGCCGTGGCCGCCCTCCGCCGGGCGACCGCGGTGGCCGGGGGCAAGGGCGGCCCGTGGGTGGCCCTGGTCCGGACCCTCCTACAGGCCGGGCGGAAGGACGAGGCCGAGAAGGTGATCGCCGGCCTCGGGGAGAAGCTGACCGGCCCGGAGCTGACCCTGACCCAGGCCCAGTGCCAGGAACTGGCCGGCCGGGGCGAACGGGCCGAGGCCTTATACAAGGAGGCCGCCGGCGCCCGACCCGGGGACCCGGCGGCGGTCCGGATGCTGGCCGGGTACTACGAGCGGCAGGGGAACCTGCCGGCGGCCGTCCCGGCCCTGCGGGGGCTCCTGGCGGCGTCCCCCCCGCCGCCCGCGGACGACCAGGCGTGGACCCGTCGGGTGCTGGCCGCCGCCCTGGCCCGTACCGGGGAGTACAAGGACTTCCGGGAGGGGTTGGGCCTGATCGACCAGAACCTGGCCGCCCGGCCCGGGAACCCGGCCGACCTGGTCGCCAAGGCGCAGGTGCTGGCCACCCGGCTGGTCCACCGGCGGGACGCGGTCGCGGTCCTGGAGGGGCTGCAGAAGCAGGGCCCGCTCGTCCCGGCGGCCCAGTTCGTGTACGGCCAGCTCCTGGCCGACACCGGGCCGTGGGCGGCCGCCCGGGCGGTCCTGTTGGACGCCCTGGCCCGGGACGGGGACAACCCGGCGTACCTCCGGGCGTTCGTCGACCGGCTGCTCAAGAACGACCAGGCCGGGGAGGCCGGGGCGTGGCTGGACCGGCTCGACCGGTTGGCCCCCGGCGACCCGGAGGGGGCCCGGCTGCGGGCGACCTGGCTGGCCCGCCGGGGCCGCGGGGCCGAGGCCGCCGACCTGGT
>JAIEQO010000358.1 GCA_019747655.1 Gemmataceae bacterium
GCCGACGAGGTCGTCTCGACCGACTTCATCCACGACGCCCACAGCAGCATCTACGACGCCGGCAGCGGGATCGAGCTGAACAGCCGGTTCTTCAAGCTGGTGAGCTGGTACGACAACGAGTGGGGCTACAGCAACCGCTGCGTCGACCTGCTCAAGTACATGATCCAGAAGGGCTGAGGCTGAGGACATAAGCCGCACGATGAACGCAGAAAACGGCACGATCAGAACCAACCCGAGTTCGATTCGGATCGTGACTTCTCTGCGTTCATCGTGCGGCTATTTCCGGAGCGACTACCAATGCCGAAGAAGACGCTCGCCGACCTCGGCGACCTGACGGGGAAGACGGTCCTCGTCCGGGTCGACTTCAACGTCCCGCTGGACAAGAAGACCGGGGCGGTGAAGAACGACCGCCGCATCCGCGGGGCGCTGCCGACCGTCCAGAAGCTCCTCGACGCCGGGGCGGCGGTCGTCGCCATGAGCCACCTCGGCCGGCCGGAGAAGGCCACTTCGGAGGAACGCAAGAACCTGACGATGGACCGGGTGGCCGCCCGGTTCGGCGAGCTGCTCGGCAAACCCGTGAAGAAGGCGGCGGACGAGGTCGTCGGGCCGGCGGTCATGGCCGCGGTGAAGGCGATGAAGCCGGGCGATGTCGTCGTGCTGGAGAACCTCCGGTTCGACCCTCGCGAGCAGAAGAACGACCCCGAGTTCGCGGCGGCGATCGCGGCCCTCGGCGACGCCTACGTCAACGACGCCTTCGGCACCTCCCACAACGACAAGGACGCCAGCATGGTGGCCGTCCCGGCGGCCCACAAGGCGGCCGGCAAGCCCCGGGCCGTCGGCCTGCTGGTCGAGCGCGAGCTGCACGTCATCGACAACCTGATGGGCAGCCCCAAGCGGCCGCTGATCGGGATCATGGGCGGGGCCAAGGTGTCGGACAAGATCGCCTTCATCAACACGCTCTTGAGCAAGGTCGACCACCTGCTCATCGGCGGGAAGATGGCTTACACGTTCCGCAAGGCCCAGGGGGTCGACGTCGGCAACATGAAGGTCCCCGACGAGGAATTGGAGAACGCCAAGAAACTGCTCCACCACGTCGACCGGCTCATCACCCTGCCGACCGACTACCTCGTCGCCAAGTCCGACAACCTGGACGACACGAAGGTCGTCACCGGGTCGATCCCGGCCGGGTACGAGGGCGTCGACATCGGCCCGGAGACGACCGCCCACTTCGGGAACAAGCTGTTCTCCTGCGGCACCGTCATCTGGAACGGGCCGGTCGGGTGGTTCGAGAAGCCGGCGTTCGCGGGCGGCACGAAGGGCGTGGCCGCGGCGATGGCCAAGGCCTCGGCCGACAACGGCGTCGTCACGGTGGTCGGCGGCGGCGAAACAGCCGAGGCCGTCGAGCAGTTCGGCCACGACGAGGCGATGACCCACGTCTCGACCGGCGGCGGGGCCTTCCTCGCTTACGTCGAGGGCAAGCCGTTCCAGTCCCTGGCCCAGATCGACTCGAAGTGACGGCGAGCCGAGCGG
>JAIEQO010000768.1 GCA_019747655.1 Gemmataceae bacterium
ACCACCGCTGGAGGTCGCCCCGGGTCTGGGCGTAGATCATCGCCGAGATCTCCTTGCCGACGAGCTGCAGGGCCATCGGCTTGATCTTCTCCACGTCGGCGTACAGCTTGCCGGCGACGACCAGGTAGAGGTTCGCCCCCGCCAGGTCGGCGTTCGGCTCCTTCGAGCGGTACTCCGGCGGGGTGTACGGGGGCATCACGAACAGGGCCTGCGAGACCCCGCCGTCGACGTGCCGCTCGGTCACGCACGCCCCGTCCACGTCGACCGCGATGTGCTGGGGCGGGAAGACGCCGGGGATGGCCGACGACCCGAGGAGGACCTGCTTGATGAGGTGGCGGTCCTCCGGCCGGCCGCGGCAGGCGATGGCCCCGAGGTCCCAGACGACGAACCGCTTGCTCTCGGCCGCGGTCGTGCCGACGTACAGCCGCCGCCCCTTCTGGTGCTCGCGGGCGAGTTCGCAGACGAGCTGCGGGGTGAGGAACCGGTCCACCTCCCGGGCCAGCGGGGCGTTGTCCGCCAGGGCCTCGCCGAACAGCCCGCGGACCGGCTTCATCTTGTACAGGTCCCGGGCCTCCAGGGTGGTGTAGAAGTCCTTCAACTGGCCGTCGTAGGCCGGCCCGAGGAAGGCGAACGGGGCGATCAGGGCCCCGGTGCTGATGCCGGTCACGACGTCGAACTCGGGGCGGTCGCCGCGGGCCGTCCAGCCGCACAGGACGCCGGCCGAGAACGCCCCGAACGACCCCCCGCCGGACAGGCTGAGGACGTTCTTCTGGCGGTAGGGCGGGGCGGCCGGGTTGCGGTCCCGCATCCCCTTCTCGAACGCCACCTGCCGCATCTGCTCGGACCGGGCCGCGAACCCGCCGACGTCGGCCAGGGCCTCGAACTCGTCCTGCCGCGGCTTGTCGACCATGTCGCGGGAGTTCATGCCGAGCGCGGCCGGCGTCGGGCACTCCCGCCGGGCCTGGCGGGCGGCCTTGCAGCCGGCGGCCGGGACGGCGGCGAGCCCGGCGAGGAGCAGCCCCGGCAGGGATCGCCACCCGAAAACGGCCATCGCCCGACCTCCGGCAGGAATTATCTCCGGGGTCGCGATCCCGGGGAATGAGCACCGGCGTTCGTCTCTGCGTAATCGGCTGCGCGGGCGCGGGGAAGTGATCGAATCCGGGCGACCCGGGCGACCGGTACGAATTACGGGCAATGGTGAGGGGAGTAGACCCCACCCCCCGGCCCCCTCCCCCGCAGGGAGAGGGGGAGGAAGACGGAAGACCCCGGCTCGGGGCTTGCTCCCCCGCGGGGGACGGACCGGGGGTGGGGTCCGCGGTCCTACCGCTTGGTGAATAGCAGGAGCCCGGCGGCCAGCGACGCCAGGGCGACCAGGACGGCCACCACCGGCGTCCAGTCGAACGGCCGGCCCGCCGGGGTTGGGGCGTCGGCGATGTGGCCCTCCGACGCCGGCCGGTGCGGGGCCGTCTCGGCCTGCGAGTCCGACCCGGCCGGGGTCCGGCCGACCACCCGCGGCCGCGAGTGCCCGCCG
>JAIEQO010000043.1 GCA_019747655.1 Gemmataceae bacterium
GGGGGCGGCGTGACCGCCCTCGATCTGGCGAGCGGGGGGCGTCAGCCCCCTGATCCCGCTATCATCAGGGGGCTGACGCCCCCCGCTCGCCGGGCGGCGTGGGTCGCCCCGGCGGCCTACGCCCTGATGCTCGCCGGGGCGGTCGGGGCGTTCGTCCTCATCCAGTGGCTCGGCCGGGGGCTGGTCGCCCCGGAGGCCCCGGCCGGGGCCGTGTCGGTGGCCGCCCCGAAGGCCGGGTCGGTCGATGTCGTCCTGCACGTCCTGGCGACGCTGGCCGCGGTCATCGCCCTCGGGTTCGTCCTCGGCCGCCTGATGCGGCGGCTCGGCCAGCCGCCGGTGATCGGCGAGGTGCTGGCCGGCATCCTGCTCGGGCCGTCGCTGTTGGGGGCGATCTCCCCCGAGGCGATGCACCTGTTGGTGCCGGCGAAGGCCGACGACCCGGGCGGGCAGGTGCTGGCCGCCCTGCGGGCGGTCGCCCAGCTCGGGGTGGTGCTGTACATGTTCCTGGTCGGGCTGGAGCTGGACGCCGGCAAGCTCCGCCACCAGGCCCACTCGACGGTGGCCATCTCCCACGCCAGCATCGTCCTGCCGTTCGTGCTCGGGTCCGGGCTCGCACTGGTCCTGTACCCGGTCCTGTCCCACCGGGGGGTGCCGTTCACCAGCTTCGCCCTGTTCCTGGGGGCGGCCCTGGCGGTGACGGCGTTCCCGGTGCTGGCCCGCATCCTGGCCGACCGGGGGTTGGACAAGACGGAGGCCGGGACCGTCGCCCTGGGGTGTGCGGCGGCCGACGACGTGACGGCGTGGTGCCTGCTGGCGTTCGTGGTCGGGGTGGCGAAGGCCGAGGTCGGGGCGGCGGTCGCCACCACCGCCGGGGCCGCCGCGTTCATCGGGGTCATGTTCTTCGCGGTCCGCCCGGTGGCCGCGTGGGCGTGCCGGAAGTTGGAGGAGGAAAAAGGACCCCACCCCCGCCGCCGTCCCGGTCCTGCTGATCGCCGTCCTCCTCTGCGCCCTGGCCACCGAAGCCATCGGCGTCCACGCCGTCTTCGGGGCGTTCCTGCTCGGGGCGGTCCTGCCGCACACCGGCCGGCTGGCCCGTGAGGTGACGGCCAAGCTGAAGGACGTGGTGACGGTCCTCCTCCTGCCGGCGTTCTTCGCCCTGACCGGCTTGCGGACCGAGATCGGGCTCGTCTCGGGCTGGGGGAACTGGCTCCTGTGCGGGCTCATCATCCTGGCGGCGACGGCCGGGAAGTGGGGCGGGACCTACGCCGCCGCCCGGTTCAGCGGGTACGACCGCCGGACGGCCGCCGCCCTCGGGGCGATGATGAACACCCGCGGGCTGATGGGGCTGATCGTCCTGGACGTGGGGCTCGGGATGGGGGTCATCTCGCCCGCCCTGTTCGCCATGATGGTGCTGATGGCCCTGGCCACCACCCTGGCCACCGCCCCGGCCCTCCGCCGGCTGATCCCCCCGGATTCGTCTTCAAGTCGTCAGGTCGTCAAGTCTTCAAGTCAAGGCAGCCTAGGTCTTGACTT
>JAIEQO010000669.1 GCA_019747655.1 Gemmataceae bacterium
GTACTTGGCCAGCACCGGCCCGGCCAGCCAGTGGGCCCCGGTGGCGGCCGACGAGACGATCGCCCCGCCCTGGAAGTAGCCCCAGGTCATCCCCTTGCCGGACTCCTGGTCCCGGGTCGGCAGCCCGAGGAACCCGGCGGCCCCGCCGAGGGCGTTGTACTTGTCCCGGACGGCCCCGAACACGACGCGGGTGCCGGTGGCCGCGGACCAGTAGATGTCGCCCCTCTGGAACCGGGCGGCGTGGGCCCCGCCGGGCAGCACCCGGTCGTCGGCGGTCGGCTTGCCCAGGGCCCCGGCCACCCCGCCCGTCGAGACCCACTTGTCCAGGACGGTCTTCATCACCGCCCGGCCCTGGGTGAGCACCGGGTCGATGACGATGTCGTTGTAATTCCCGTTGGGGTACTTGTTGTCGCCGGTGCCGCCGTCGAGGACGGCCGCGACCGCGGGGTTGACGGCCTTGCCGGCGGTGCGGTAGGCCCGGACGAATGACAGGGCGTCGTTCCCGGCCCCGCCGTTCTCGACCACCTTCGTGACCAGGTAGTCGGGCACGGAGGCCCGGGCCTGGCCGTTGACCCGGATGGTGGTGCCGTCGACCCGGATCGAGCCGTAGGTGGCGGTGTCGGGCGATTGGACCACCCGGATGGCGTCGTTCCCGGGGGTGCCGGTGACGGTCAGGACGCCGCTGGCCAGGACGGCGTTGAGGCCGGCCGGCACCTCCCGGGCCTCCAGGGCCTCGCACCCGAGTCGGGCGGCCTTCCGGGCCGGGGTCGTCGGGGTCCCGAGCAGGTTGCGGAGGAAGGTCTTCATGGCGGCCTCGGGTCGGGGTCGGTCGCGTCTTCACCCGGATCAGCGACGGCCGGGCGGGGAACGCGACACGCCCGGCGGATTTTTCCGCCGGGCGCGTCGGCCGGGCTCCCCGCCCGCTCAAGCCGCCATCCCGCACACCGCCCGGACCACCCGGGCGTACACCGGGCCCGGCTCCGGGGCCAGCCGGCACCCCCGGGCCAGCCACGGCCGGGCCTCCTCCGCCCGCCCGAGCAGCCACAGCGTCACCCCCAGCCGGAGGTGCCCCAGGGCGTCGTCCGGCCGGGCCTGGACGTGCTTCTGGCAGTTGGCCAGGGTCGCCTCCGGGCTCTCGGCCGCGTGCTTCCGGGCCAGCCGGGTCAGCTCGCCGGCCGCGGCCGCCGGGTCGAGCCGGACGGCCGCCCGGTAGTCGTCCAGGGCCCGCCGGTCCCGCAGGTGGTAGCGGGCGTGGCCGCGGGACAGGTAGGCCATCACGAACGTCGGGTCCAGCTCCAGGGCCCGGTCGTAGTCGGCCACCGCCACCGGGAACCGCTTCCGGGCCACCGCCACCGCCGCCCGGGCGTGCAGTACCTTCGGCAGCCGGGCCGGCGGGGCCAACTCGACCGCCCGGTCCAGGTCGGCCTGGGCCGCCGCCAGGTCGCCCAGGGCGGTGTGGGCCTCCCCGCGGACGTGCAGGGCGAGCGGGTGGTCGGCCACGGCCTCCAGGGCGGCGGTGGCGTCGGCCGCGGCG
>JAIEQO010000943.1 GCA_019747655.1 Gemmataceae bacterium
GGTGGTCGGACGAGTACCGGCGGGCTGACGCCGCGCCGCTCACCGGATGAGGCCCCGCATGCCCCCGAAGCCCCCCCCCCCGCCGCGGTGGCGGGTCGACGCGGTCGTCCTGACACTCTTCGCCGCCGGTGGGGTGCTGGCCGTCGCCGTCGGCTCGCACGCGCCGCCCTTCCCCGGCCCGAACCTGCTCGGCCCGCCGGGCGACCTCGCCGCCGCGTACCTGACCGAGCCGCTCGGGTGGGCCGCCGGCGTCTTCCTGCTCGGCTGGTTCGCCGTCGCCGGGCTCTTGGTCGTCAACCGGTCACCGCTGCGGCTCACGGCGCGCCTCGCCGGGTGGGTGGTGCTGACCGCGACCGCCGCCGCCGTCGCCGACGGGCTCACCCTGCCGCGAGCGTCGGTCGCCGGGCCGGGCGGGTCGGTCGGGGCGGCCCTCCGGCTCCGCCTGGACGATGCGGCCGAGGCCCCGTGGCCGGTCGTGGCGTTGGCGGCCGCCGGGCTACTCGGGCTGGCCCTCGCCGCCGACGGGCTGGTCCGCGCCGTCGCCCGGCTGGTCGGCATCGCCCTCCACGGGCTTTGGCGGGCCGGGATATGGACGAACGACCGGATCGGCGACGCGGCCGAGGTCGTGCTGTCCGGCGCCTGGGCCGCCCTGAAGGCGGGCGGCCGGGGCCTCGCGTCCGCCCGGCCGGTCCGGAAGCCAAAGCCCGCCGCTCCCGTGCCTTCGATCTCTTCCTCTCCGGCTCCGACTCTGCGTCCATCTGCGCCGAAGTCTGCGTCATCTGCGGCCCCGTCTTCTCTTCTTCCGGAAGCGGACGAGGCCGACGACACGCCCGCGGACCCGATCCCGATCCACTCCCACGCCGACCACGCCGCCGACCCCGGGCTGGCCGCCCTGCTGCGGGCCGTCTGCCCGCCCGACGACGACGCCCCGACCCACTACGAGCTGCCGCCGCTGTCTCTGCTCAACGACCCGGACCCGTTCCCGGTCGAGGACCACGCCCAGCAGCTCCGCGAGGTCGCCGTCCTGCTCGAAAAGACGTTCGCCGACTTCGGGCTGTCGGTGAAGGTCGTCGGCATCCACACCGGGCCGGTCATCACCCAGTACGAGATCGCCCTCGAAACCGGCCTGCGGCTGAACAAGGTGACGAACCTCGCCGACGACCTGGCCCTGAACCTACGGGTCCCGAGCGTCCGGGTGGTGGCCCCGCTACCCGGCCGGAACACGGTCGGCATCGAGGTGCCGAACGAGGCCCGGCAGACGGTCCGGCTGAAGGAGGTCATCGCCGCCCTGGCGGCCACCCCGAAGGTGCAGAAGTTCAAGCTGCCGATCTTCCTCGGCAAGGACGTGGAGGGCCGGCCGCTGGCCTACGACCTCGCGTCCATGCCGCACCTGCTCATCGCCGGGCGGACCGGGACCGGGAAGTCCGTCTGCCTGAACACGGTCATCATCAGCCTGCTCCTGACCCGCCGGCCGGACGAGTGCCGGATGATCCTGATCGACCCGAAGAAGGTCGAGCTGAGCGACTACGCCAAGATTCC
>JAIEQO010000670.1 GCA_019747655.1 Gemmataceae bacterium
CCGGCCCGTCGGCGGTGCGGACCCGCTTCAGGTCGACCAGCCGCCCGAGCAGCGGCCGGAGGGGGGCTAGGGCGGTCATGCCGCGCCCCCCGCGCAGCCGCAGCCGGCAACCCCGCACCCCGCCCCGCGGGCCACCTGGCCCACCCGGCGGATGGCCTCGGCCATCGCCGCCAGGTCGACCTCGTGGACCTCGACCGGGTCGCCGACCCCGCGGAGCATGGTCAGCGTCAGCCGCCCGCCGAGGTGCTGGCGGAACTCCTCCAGCCCGGCGAACAGCGCCGCGGTGTCGTGGACCGCCGGGTGGTCGAGCGGCAGCCCCAGCTCCCGCAGGGCGTGCAGCACCCGCCCGGCGTCGGCCGCCGGCAGCCCGTGGACGAGCGACGAGTACACGGTGTCCACCGCCACCCCGATGCTCACCGCCTCCCCGTGCCGCAGGGCGAAGTCCGTCACCGCCTCCAGCCGGTGGGCGGACCAGTGGCCGTAGTCGAGCGGGCGGGCCTCCAGCGCCTCGAACGGGTCGCCGCCGCGGGTGATGTGCGCCCGGTGCAGCTCGGCCGACGCCCGGATCGCCGGCAGGGCCGCGGCCATCTCCCGCCGGCGGATCCGCGGGGCGTCCCGGCACAGCCGGTCGAACCCGGCCGGCGACTTCAGCAGCGCCACCTTCACCGCCTCGCTGAACCCGGCCACGAAATCCCGGTCCGGCAGCGACCCGAGCAGGGCGGTGTCGTTGATCACCGCCCACGGGACCGCGAACGTGCCCAGCCAGTTCTTCTTCCCGAACCGGTTGACCGCGTTCTTCACCCCGACCCCGCTGTCCGCCTGGGAGAGGGTGGTGGTGGGCAGGCGGACCAGCCGGATGCCGCGGTGGGCGGTGGCGGCGGCGAACCCGACCGCGTCCAGCACCGCCCCGCCGCCGGCCACGACGACGTAGCTGCGGCGGTCGAGGTCGGCGTCGTGGATCGCCCGCAGGACCCGCTCGACGTGCCCCCAGTCGTTCTTCACCGCCTCGCCCCCGGCCGCGACGAACACCCCGGCCGGGCGGACCCGGTCGCCGCACCCGGCCAGGAAGTCGTGGACGGCGGCGACCGCCCCCGGCCGCGCGGCCAGGTGCCCGTCGAGCCAGAACTGCACCCTCGGGGCCAGCCCGCCGGACGGCTCGAGCACGTCGACCAGCGCCCCGCGGTCGGCCGCGAACACGTCGTCGGTGAACCGCAGCCGGTGGGCGAACGGGGTGGTGAACGTCACGCGGTCCGGGGCGGCGGTCGAGAGGTCGGTCATCGGCGGTTCCCGGCGGGCGGGCGGTTCGGCGGCGGAATCGGTCGGGCGTCCCGACCAACCGACGGTTCGCGGCCCGGGATCACCCGACCGATCCGGGGCTTCCGGAAGTCCCGACACCCCCGCCCCGGTCGCACCCACCCCGCGACCAGCCGGCGGCGGGTGGAGCAACCCGGAGGCGCGCCGCGAAATCGGGCGGCCCCCGCCCGGCCGGCACGTCGCCGGTCCGGGCGTTGCCGACCGAGTCGGACGCGGCGCGGTGCCG
>JAIEQO010000519.1 GCA_019747655.1 Gemmataceae bacterium
GCCGGCGGCGCCCGCCGCCCCCCGGTTCGACCACATCCACGAGGGCGGCTGACCTTCGGACCGGGGTGATTGGTTCTGGCCCGGACACACACCCCGCGCCCGACGAATCGGTTTGCGGCCGGACAAATCTTGGTCAGATCGATGCCCGGGCGGCCGCCGGGATTCTTCTGGCACGCCCGACCGTCCGGCCGTACCCTGGGACCTCACCCGGCCGCTTCCCGGCCGGGTTTTTTCTGCCCATCGAGGTCCTGCCATGTTCCGCCCGCGTGTATTCGCCGCCGTCTTGGCGGCCGCCGGCCTGCTCCTCGCCCCGACCCCAGCCCGGGCCGAGTACATCGCCCTCGACTACCCCGGGTCGGCCGGGACCTTCGCGACCGGGGTGAGCGAAACCACGGTCGTCGGATTCTACCTGGACGACCGGTTCCTGGGCCACGGGTTCGTGTACGACCGGGCGGCCGGCACCTTCGCCCCCGTCCGGGTGCCCGGGGCGGCCGATACGGTCCCGCTCGGCGTGGACGGGGACCGGGTGGCCGGGTTCTACACCGACCCGTTCACCTTCGAGCAGCACGGGTTCGTGTGGGTCGGTCGGTCCCTCCTCCGGCTCGACGTGCCCGGGGGGGTGAACACCCAGGTGAACGGGGTGAGCGGGGACACGGTGGTCGGGTCCTACTTCGACCCGGTTGCCGGTCGAGTTCGCGGGTTCGTGTTCCCAGTGGCGGTGGTGCCGGAGCCGGCGGGGCTGACGCCCCTCGCCGTCGGGACGGCCGGACTATTCGGCCGAAGGTTCCGGCGGCGGTAGGGCGCGGCTTGTAACTTCGGCCGGGTGTGGGAGAATAGTACCGCCCCCGGCCGGAGGTTTCGGATGCCGACCGCAGTGACGCCGACCGGCGTTGAGCATTTGCACCTCGGCCGCCCGACCCAGCGGACGTGTTCGACGGTCCACCGCCGGGCGTTCCTCCAGGCCGGGGGCAGCACCATCCTCGGGCTCTCGCTCGCGGACCTGCTCCGCGCGAAGGCTGCCGGCCAGAACCCCGGGTCGGCCCGGGCGGTTGTCCTGCTGTGGCTCTGGGGCGGCCCGAGCCAGCTCGACACCTTCGACCCGAAGCCGAACGCGCCCCTCGAATACCGCGGGCCGTTCGCCCCGATCCCGACCCGCATCCCCGGCGTCCGGTTCGCCGAACTCTTCCCGCTGTTGGCCGGGCAGTCCGACAAGCTGGCCGTCGTCCGCACCCTGACCACGCCGTCGAGCGACCACGGGGTCGCCGGCACCATCGGCCTGACCGGCAGCCCGGCCGGCGGCACCGGCCTCGACGGCAAGCCGCTCCCCGGGTCGCCCCGGCCGGCCCTGGGGTCGATCGTGGCGAAGTCCCTGGGCGGGGGACGTGAGGGCCGGCCCGTTCTCCGCCCTCTCCCCTTGAGGGAGAGGGCAGCGGCACGGAGTGCCGCGGGTGAGGGGAGCAGCCACGTGCCCGCACCCCCCCCCGCCGCGGGGGGCCACCCCCCACCCCCAACGGTGGGGGGGGGGGGGCGAGACACAAGACCCC
>JAIEQO010001105.1 GCA_019747655.1 Gemmataceae bacterium
GTCGGCCTCGCGCTCGTGGCCGTCCGGGCCGCGGAGCCGCCATCGCTGCCGGTCGCCCCGACCGACCCATCACCGCCGGCCGCGCGGGGCAAGCCGGCCGAAGTCCCGCCCGCGGCGGTCCCGCTCCCGCCGGCCCCTGCGGACGAACTCCGCCCCCTGCTCAAGGATGCTCTGAGCCGAAGGGCTTACCTAGAGCGGGTGGCCGACCCGGAGCCGTTCGACCTGTCGTTCCTGGCACGCGACCCGGCCGAGGTGCAGGCGGTCGTGGCCGTCCGCCCGGCGGCCCTCCTCGGCCACCCCGACCTCCGGGGGCTCGCCCCGGCCGCCGACGCCCTCGCCGCCCACGCGACCCGGTTGCTCGGGTTCGCCGCCGACGGCCCGGGGCTGGCCGGGATCGAGTGGCTGATGCTCCCGGGCCACTGCGGGATTGCCCCGAACACTGATGAGGGGACGAAGGAGGCGACGCCCATCCAGTTCGAGCTTGGCGGCGAGTCGCTCGTCATCCGGACCGTCGCCCCGTTCGACTGGGCCGCCTACCTCCGGAGGTCGTTCGCCGACTGCGCCACGGTCGAGCACCGCGGCGACTGGTACCTGGCGACCTGGTTCGACGTCCCGGCCTTCCACCTGCTCGCCGCCCTGTGCAAGGTGTGGGGGTGTGCCGGGTTGAAGGCGTTCTACGTCCCCGACGACCGGACGCTGGTGATCGACAACGAATCCGTCATCCGGCGGTTGATCGAGCGAAGGAAGGCCGGGCAGAACGTGTCCCGGCCGCCGGGGTGGGATCGGGTGGCCCGGGCGGCGGTCGCGGTCTCACTCGACACCCGCGACCGCCGGTGGCTAGACGTGGCACCGCGGTGGGACGGGCCCTCTCCCCCGCCGGCCCTGGACGGCTTTACCCGCTACGTCGACCGGCTGACGGTCGGGGTCGAGCTGGGCCCGGTCAGCCGGGTCCGGGTGATCGCCGCCGGCCCCGATCCGGCCGCCGGCCGGCGCGCCCGGGACGCCGCCCCGGACGCGCTCCGGGAGGTGGCCACGCGGGTGACGGACGGGGCCGACCACGAGGCCGGCCCGGACGTGGTGTTCGACGCGGTCGTCTGGCACCTGCTCGCCGACGGGACGCTCACCCCGACCGCCCTCGGCTTCGAGTACGTCTCCGAGTGCCCGTGCGACCTGCTGCGGACGGTCCACCGGTACGCCGACCGGTGGCACCGGTTGACCGCCGCGCGGGAAATGCTGCGGCAGGCCGGTTCGACGGCCAAGCCCGGGCACGGGGAGCTGCCGCCGGTCCCGGCACCGCCGCCGAAGAAAGCGGATGCCGGGGCGGAGTTCTGGAAGTCGCTCCCGCCGACGGTTTCGATCGACCACAAGCCGTAGCCGGCCGCCGGCTCGTGTATACTGCATGAGAGCCTCGCGGCGGCACCGGATAGGCTCGTTAAACTTTACCGCCGCATCCCTTCGTGGCCGATGCCAAGCTCCGCCGGGCCATCGCCTTCGAGGCCGCCCGGCTCATGTACGAGCGGACCGAGTCCGAGTACTTCACCGCCAAGCG
>JAIEQO010000805.1 GCA_019747655.1 Gemmataceae bacterium
TCGGGGTGGGTCACGGCCGGTCCTCCCGGGGCTTCGGCTCGGCCGGGCGGGCGGCCATCCGGTAGGTCTCGGCCGACTCCCGGCGGAGGGTGAGCAGGACGGCGGCCTCGCGGAACGCCTTCCAGTACGCCTGGGGGACGGCCCCGTAGCGGCGGCCCCAGCCGACCACCTGGGGCAGCCCGAGGTCGTCCGGGAGCGGGTCGGCGGCGGCCCGGAGCCGGTCGTTGGCGGCCAGGTCGTCGGCGGTCAGCCCGCGGGGCGGGTGCCGCCGCAGGTGCTCGGCCACCTCCGCGACGGTCAGCGGCCCGGCGGTCGGTCGGACGACTTCCGCGCTCGGCAGGTGCGCCTCGATCGCCCCGACCACGGCGGCCGCGGCGGCGGCGTCCCGGTCCTGGTCGGCGACGACCGCGTCGTGCAGGCCGAACAGCATCTCGGCCAGGTCGTCGTCCCGGTCGGCTTGGTCCCAGAGGGCGTCGAGGGTGTCGAAGTCGCCGGCATCGGCGGCGGCCAGGTACTTCATGGCGAGCCGGTCGAGCCGCCGCTGGTTCTCCCGGTCGGTCATGGCCGCCCCTCCCCGGCCGCCCGGCCGACCTCGCGGAGTCGCCCGATCAGCCGGAAGCACCGCTGCCGGACGGCGTTCTCGTTCGTCCCGAACCGGTCGGCCAGGGCGGCGCAGGTCTCCCCGTCCATGTACCTCCGCCGGACCAAGTCCCGGTCGTCCGGGGCGAGGGCGGCGAGCAGCCGCTCGACCTGCTCGCGGTCGGCGATCACGTCGGCGACGGACCGGTCGAGGTCGGCGGCCAGGTCGTCCAGCCCGGGTGCCGCGACCGGCGGCCCGCACGGGTGCTTCCGGGCGTGCTCCCGGGCGGCGTTGCGGACGAACCCGACCAGCCACCGAACCACCTCGCCCTGGGTCGGGTCGAACCGGTCTTTGTGGCCGTAGGCCCGGGCTTGGGCGACGGAAGCGACCTCGGCCGCCTCCTCGGACCGGCGGATCGGGGACAGGGAGTACCCCCGGCGGCCGAGGAACACCCGGGCAGCGGCGCGGAGCCGACCCAGGACGGCCGGGTCGGCGAGCGCGGCCCGGACCGGGTCGGCCTCGGCGGGTGGTGATGAGAGGTCGGGCGTCATCCGTCGGCTCCCGGCGGGGCGGCCGACCCCGCTACGGGGGATTGGCACCGGGTCGCCTCTACGTTACGCCCGACCCGCCGGATTGCAACTGCCCGCCCCGCGGCGGTGTCCGGCCGGGCCGGGCGACCTGGCCGCGGCGGCCGGCCGGTGATCCGATCCGGGCACGCCAGCCCGACTCGAACTTGTACGAGCGGGTGGCGGGCGGCGAGGGCAGGTGAGGGTCAGCCGGCCGATGGCACCGCAAACGGGACCGGCCCCAACCACCTGTTTCACAAGGGGGTCGGGGCCGGGTACGGGTTACAGATGTGGTCCGAGGGCAGCTCCCCGGGCGACGAATCCCGCCCAGCCCGACCACCGCCGCACCCGCCGCCGGCGGCCGCCCGAGGCCCCGGACCGGCCGCCGCGACCGGGGTCGAGG
>JAIEQO010000671.1 GCA_019747655.1 Gemmataceae bacterium
GAAGAACGTGGCCCGGACGGCGGCCGACGAGTGGCGGTCGCGGGTCGGGCCGGCGGCCCGCGGCTGGGCCGACACCGGGTCGCGGCAGCCGCTCCCGGCCCGGTCGCCGGGTGCCCTGACGCCGACCATCCCCGACCCGCCGGACGCCGGCTTGTCGGCCGGGGTGCTGGTCCAGCACGGCGAGTACGGGCTCGGACAGGTGACGGACGTGAGCGGGTTCGGGGCCCTGCGGCGGGTGAAGATTCGCTTCCCCGGGCACGGCGAGAAGACGTTCGTGGCCGACAAGGTCAAGCTCAAGGTGGTCGGCCGAAGGAAGGCATGAGCGGTCGGGATGAGGGGCGGATGAATCCGGTGTAAGGGGTGTAAGGGGTGTCGGGCGGGCGGGTAGAGGCCTACATCGTCTGGGACCGTCGTTCCCGCTTCCTCCGCCCCTGTACCCGGAGAACCGATCCATGCGCCGTGCCCTGTTCGTCGCCGGGCTGGTGGCCCTGGCCGCCGCCCAGGCGGTCGCCGCCGACACCTACCCCCTGACCGGCGACAACACCAAGATCACCTTCGTCGGGTCGAAGAAGAACGGCAAGCACGAGGGCGGGTTCAAGAAGCTCACCGGCACCGTCACCGTGGACGGCGACCCGTCCACCGCCAAGATCGCGGTGGACATCGACACCGCCTCGCTCTGGAGCGACGACCCGAAGCTGACCGGGCACCTGAAGAGCCCCGACTTCTTCGCCGTCAAGGACCACCCGAAGGCGACGTTCAAGTCGACCAAGGTGGAGAAGACGGACAAGGGGTACACCATCACCGGCGACCTGACCCTGCTGGGCAAGACCAAGCCGGTGACGCTGCCGGCGAAGGTGGCGGTGGCCGGCGACGCCCTCACCCTGACCGGCGAGACCAAGATCAACAAGTCCGACTGGGGGATGAACTACGGGAAGGAGAAGGGGATGATCGACGACGACGTGGCCCTGAAGGTCGAGGTGAAGGCGAAGAAGCAGTAGCGGTCATCCGCACAGGCCGGGAGGCCTGTGCCATTAGGAACCAGTCTCGGTGGCCCAGGCCTCCCGGCCTGCGCCACAACACACCCCCATGCCCCCCCTCCCGCCGGCCGAACAGGTCTTGAGCGCCCTCCGGCTGGCCGTGCTCCCGGCGGCCGGCGGGGCGGCCCTCGTTTTCGCCCTGTTCCTCGGCCTGGGGCGGTGGGCCGCGGCCCTCGGGTCGGCGGCCGGGGTGGTCGTCGGGTTCGCCTGGGCCAACTACACGTTCGACGCCCTCGCCTGGGAGAACACCGGCCGGCTCGTCCCGTGGGTGCCGGCCGACCCCAAGAAGGCCTGGCACTGGCTCCCCCGGGCCGGGCTGCTCCTGGTGGCGACCGGCCTCGCCTCGCGGTGGCTCGGGCTGGCGGCGGCCCGGGTCGCCCCGGACCGCCGGTGGTGGGTGGTGAACCTCGTCACCTGGCTGCCCCGGGCGGCCGCGGTCGGGGTCGCCAGCGGCTGGCTCGTCCCCCCGGCGGCCGCGGCCGAACACGGCTGGCTGCCGGTCGCCCTGCCGGCCCTG
>JAIEQO010000700.1 GCA_019747655.1 Gemmataceae bacterium
CGCGGCCGGCCGTGCGGCACCCTCGGCCACGTCTCCTGCTTCAGCTTCTACCCGACCAAGAACCTCGGGGCCCTCGGTGACGCCGGGATGGTGACGACCGACAACGCCGACATCGCCAGGCGGCTGCGGTCGCTGCGGGTCCACGGGTCGGAGGTGAAGTACTTCCACCGGGAGGTGGGGTACAACATGCGGTTGGACGCCGTCCACGCGGCCATCCTGCGGGTCAAGCTGCCGCACGTCCCGCGCTGGTTGCAGATGCGGGAGGCGGCCGCCGGCCGGTACGACGACCTGATCGAGCGGCACCACCTGTCCGGCTTCATGCAACGCCCCGTCGCCCGGCCGGACCGCCGGCACGTGTTCAACCAGTACGTCGTGAAGGTGCCCCCGGCGCACCGTGACGCCCTGGTCCAGCACCTGAAGGACAGCAAGGTGGGCGTGGAGGTGTACTACCCGCTCTGCCTGCACCAGCAGGAGTGTTTCAAGTTCCTGGACTACCGGGCCGGCGACTTCCCCGAGAGCGAGGAGGCGGCCCGGACGGTGCTGGCGCTGCCGATCTTCCCGGAGATCACCCCGGCCCAGCAGCAGCGGGTGGTCGAGGTGTGCGCCGGCTACCTCCGGCAGTCGCTCCGCCGGGCGGCGTGAAGGTGGACCCCACCCCCCGCCGGGGGATGGGGGGCCAGGGGCTCGCGCCCCTGGCTACCATCGGTCGCCGCTCCGCGGCTCCAACCACCCGGAGTCCCGGAGGGACGACCGCCGGTAGCCAGGGGTGCAAACCCCTGGTCCGAGTGACCCGAGGAGGTCTCTACTTCCTTCGCAACCGCCTCACCACCGCCAGCGTCCCGAGGCCGATCAGCCCGACGGTGATCGTCCCCGGTTCGGGCAGTTGCTCGGGCGGCGGGGGGGGTGGCGGCGGGGGCGGCTCGTCGATCGGCGGAAACCACGGCTCGTCCGTCGGCGGCTTCGGCCGGTCGGTCGGCGGCCGGTCGTTCGTCGGCGGCACGATCGTCGGCTCGGGCCGGGTCCCGCTCCCGGGCCAACCCTTCCAGTAGAAGCCCGGGGCCGGGCCGGCCGCCGCCAGCACGGCGGCCACCGCCACGACGGGCCCCAGGAGATACTTTCCGCGGCCACACATTCCGGGCGAGACCTCAAACGCGGGCTAGGGCGTCCGACCAACCGCCCTCATGGCCGAGTTCGACCCCGGCGTCAACCCCGCATCGCGGGCCCGGCCGCGGCGGGCTGGGTAAGCCGCGGCGTGGTCGCCGGTGGTTCGCGGGGTGGCGGTCGGAGAAAGTTTGCGGGTCGTGCGGGCCGGACGCCGACATTCTCCGGGACGAGTCGGGTTACGCCTCCCGCGGCGGCGCGGGCGGCCGGAGGAGCCGGCATGAGACACCCCCGGGCAACGGCGGTCGGGCTCGGGTTCGCCCTGTTCGCGGGCGAGGCCCGGGCCGCGGAGCCGCCGGCCCCGCAGCCGGTCCGCGGTGAGTGGGTCGCCCGGGCCGAGGTCGAGCCGGTCTGGCTGCCGGCCCGTCGCACAACCCCGGCGGTCGTCCCGGCCG
>JAIEQO010000328.1 GCA_019747655.1 Gemmataceae bacterium
AACTTCCTCCGGGCGGAGCGGCCGGCCCGGGCGGTCGCCGGCCGCGCCCCGGGCACAGCCGGCAGGACCGCTACCGGAGGCCACCCAGGAACCGCCGGACCGGGCCCGCCGGCCGGCTGACGACGTACACCCGGTCGCCGGGCAGGAGCTGGTAGTTCGTCCCGGTCCGGCCCCGGCGGGTGACGCCGCACCAGTCGACCGGCAGGATCGTGTCCCCGCCGGCCTCCGGCGGGGCCGGGCGGGCCACCCAGACCGTCCGGTCGGCCGCCCCGGTCGGGCCGCCGACGGCCGCGACCGCGTCCAGCACCGTCTCGTTCCCGGTGTGCGGCAGCCGGACGACGTGCTCGCCGGCCGGCCCGGCGTCGGTGATGACGTAATACCCCTTGCTCGGCGAGGCGCAGACATCGACCGCCACCTCCGGCCGGGCCACGAACCGGCCCAGGTGGTCCTCGATCACCCGCCGGACCTGGGCCCGGGTCATGCCGTTGACGTACACGTCCCCGAACGTACCCAGCCCGATCGTCCCGTCCGACCGGACCGGGTGCGGGCCGTCGATCAGCTGGATCGTCCGCGACTGGGCGAGTGACACCGTCACCTCGGCGGTCTTGGCCACCCCGCGGATGTGGGCCTGGACGGCGGCCTGGGCTTCCGCCACCGTCCGGTCGGCGACCGCCACCCGGCCGCGGTATTTGGCCCCCA
Source organism: Gemmataceae bacterium (assembly GCA_019747655.1). Classification (GTDB taxonomy): domain Bacteria; phylum Planctomycetota; class Planctomycetia; order Gemmatales; family Gemmataceae; genus Urbifossiella. The sequence goes on from JAIEQO010000328.1 coordinate 700, forward strand.
GGTCAATGCTCCCGTCCGCGTCCACCGGGTACACGCCGTTGATCGGGTCCTCGTCGAACACCGTCCCGGGCTTGGCCACGACGTACAGCGAGTCGAACGGCTCGACCCGGTAACGGGCCAATGGGACGAGCCGGCCGGCCCGGATGTGGAGGACGTCGGGGATTTCGACCACGTAGGCCGGGAGGGCGAGCTTGTTCAGCTCCTTCGGGACCGACGCCTCGGGCACGCAACACGGGTCGAAGCGGGGCGGCCGGCAGCAGTCCCGGGCGGGCAGCCCGTGGCACCCGGCCCCGACCAGCGCCATCACGAGACCGGCAACCCGCCCGCCCATATCCCGCCCCCCGGCCCGCAACCCCGGAACCCCCGGCTTCTCCGGTCTCGCCGGATTTATCGTCCCACCCGGACTACCGGGGTGACAAAAACCCTGTATGTCTCACAACCGGTCGTCCGATCGTCTTAGCCCGCCTCCCGGCGGGGGAGTGGGCTTCCCGCTCCCGGGCCGACTCGGCTAGACTGTCGGGAATCGGGGAGGATGTTCAGGGACGGATTGGCCGGCGTCGCCACCGGGCGGCCGGTCCGGCAAGGTTGCCGGCGCCCCGGAATCGCCCGCCGACCGAACCGCCCTCCGGTCCCAGCACCACCCCCGCGACGTTCCGGCCCGGGCGACCCGGCCGGCCGGAACCCGGTTCTGTACGGTCCGCGTTTGCCCTGTCGGGAGATTCCCGCATGACCCGCCCGCCGGCCGACCGGAACCCGCCCGCCCCGGTGCTGCCGCCGGCGGCCGGTCCGACGCCCGCCGCCCGCACCCGGCCGACCCCGGCCGGGCTGCTCCGGGCGCTCCGCCGCCGGTGGCCGTTGGC
>JAIEQO010000259.1 GCA_019747655.1 Gemmataceae bacterium
CGGCCGCCGGCAGGGCCACGCCCCGCCGGGTCAGCCGGGCCGCCAGGAGCTTGCGGGCCTGGTGCAGCCGGGCCGCGACCGTCCCGTCCGGCAGGCCGAGTTCCCGGGCCGCCTCGGAGCGGGTCTTGCCCCCGAGGTCGCACAGCACCACCGGCAGCCGGAGCTTGTCCGGCAGCCGGGCCAGCTCGGCGTCGACGACGGCCCGGAGTTCGGCCCGTTCCAGTTCACCCCCTCGCTCACGCTCGGGGTTCGCCAGGGTCGGGTTCGCCTGGGCGTTCATCTCCCGCCTCCACCGCCGGGCCGCCGCCACCTTCGCCTTCTTCGACACCCGGACCGCCACCCCGTACAGCCAGCCGCCGACCGACCCCGGCGGGCGGACCGCGTCCGCCTTCCGGGCCAGGACGAGGAAGACGGCCTGGAAGGCGTCGTCGGCGTCGGCGTGGCCGAGGACCCGGCGGCAGACCCCGAGGACCACCGGCCCGTGCCGGCGGAGCAGCTCGGCGAACGCCGCGTGGTCGTTCAGCCTGGCGTACCGGGTGACGAGGGCGGCGTCGGAGGGCGGCCCGTCGAGGACGAGCCCCCGGACGACCCCGCGGAGGGCGGCGGTGGACACGGCTTGCCTACCCACAACGGACACCGGGGCGGCCGGCCGGCGGGGACCACCCCCGCCGTCGCCACCCCGTCATTGTTGCCCGCCGCGGGGGAAAGTGTTGCGGAAATGTTCGCGGACCCCACCCCCTATCCCCCTCCCCCGCGGGGGGAGGGGGGACCGGACCGAGGGCCTCGGCTCGGGGCTTCCTCCCCCTCTCCCTGTGGGGGAGGGGCCGGGGGGTGGGGTCCGCGGTTCTGTTCCCCCCTCTCCCCGCGGGGGAGGGGGGTTAGGGGGGTGGGGTCTCCGGACCCTACTTCCGGGTCATCCGTGCCGTGGCCGACTTGGCGGCCGCCTTGACCTCGTCCGACGGGTCGTCGCACGCAGCCTTGACCACCTCGGCGAACGCCGGGGTGAAGCACCCCAGGTCGCACAGGTAGCCGATGCAGTCGGCCCGGACGGCCGGGCACGGGTCGCCCTTGGCCGCGTCGAGGAGCAGCCCCTTGACCGCGTCCGACGAGGCGTGCCGGCACCCGGCCAGGGCCTTCGCGGCCAGCAGCCGGACCGACGGGGCCACCGCCGTCTTCAGCGCGACGGCGTGCGGTTGAATCTCCTCCATCCGGGCCGCGTCCGCCGGGGTGTACCCGGCCGGGACCACCCCCCCGGCCGGCCGGCCCTTGAGCGACTGACCGCCGCCCGGGGCGCTCGGGATCGACGGCAGCGGCACCGGCACGGCCGGGGCCGACGGGACCGGGATGGCCGGGGCGGTCTCCGCGGCCGGCGGCTTGGCCGGCGGGAGCGGGGCCGGGACGGGAATGCCCGGGGTCGGCGGTAGGACCGGCTCGACCCGGGCCGGGGCCGCGGGCTTGGCCGCCGGGGTCGGCGGGAGCGGGGCCGGGACCGAGACGTTCACCAGCGGGGTCGGCTTGGTCGGCTTGGCCGGCATCGCCGCGGGCGGCTCGACCGCGGC
>JAIEQO010000346.1 GCA_019747655.1 Gemmataceae bacterium
GGGCCGCCCGGCCGTCGCGCCCCCGGCTAGCACCCGCCCGGTTCAGCCCGGCGGGGCGGACCGGCCGTGACCGGGCTGGGCGGGGGTAAAGACCCCACCCCCTATCCCCCTCCCCCGCAGGGGGAGGGGGGACCGGAGGGGTTGTTGGCTCGGGGCTTCCTCCCCCTCTCCCTGTGGGGGAGGGGGCCGGGGGGTGGGGTCTCCGAAACCCACGCTGTCACTTCGCCCCCAGAAACAGCGTCGTCAGGCACGTCACCTCGGCGTCCGGCCGGCGGAACACCGATCCCTCGCCGGCCGGGTCGATGGCCCGGTCGAACTCGGCCAGCCGGTCCGCCGGCAGGTGCGGGGCGACGAACTCCCGCGTCTCCTTCAGGTGGAGTTCGAGGTACGCCCGGGTCGGGCCGTCGAACGGGGCCGGGCGGTCGGCCGAGAACGTCATCCGCCGCCCCGGCCGCAGTCCCGCCTCCAGCAGCCACCGCCGCACCCGCCGGGCCGGGGACAGCCCGGCCCGCGACCCGTACCGCTCCCGCGTCGCCTCGGCCACCGCCCGCTGGAGGTCTAACTCCAGCCCGACCGGCCAGTTCACCATCACCCGGTGGTACTCGTCGTCTTCGAGTACCGCGACCACCCCGCCCGGCTTGACCACCCGCCTCATCTCCCGCAGGGCGTCGACCGGGCGGTCGAGGCTAATCAGGCTGCGGGCGCACCAGACCACATGGAACTCGTCGGCGGGAAACGGCAGCCGGTAGGCGTCGGCGGGGACGAACTCGACGGCCGCCAGCCGCCCCCACCGGCCGACCTCCTCCCGGGCGAGGTCGAGGTAGGCGTCGGACAGGTCGGCCGCGACCACCTTGCCGAACGGGTACAGCCGCCGGGCCAGGGCGGCGGCGTAGAACCCGTCCCCGCACGGCACGTCCAGCACCCGGGCCCCGGCCGGCAGCGGGACCGCCCGGACGGCCCGCCGCAACTCCCGGCCGAACGCCCGGTGGTACTGGGTCAGGGACGCGGCGTAGTCCGGTAACTTGGCGGTGGCGGCCATCAGGGTCCGGTCGGCGGGTGTCAGGTTCCGCCCGACAGAAATGCACCCGGCGTGCCGGGGTTGGCACCCGACGTGCATTCCGACGCACACGCAGGCGGTGATCCATCGCCCGGCGACTCACCCAACCTCGGAGGGCTCCCATGCCCATCATGTCGCAGCCCGCGTTCGGGCCGAAGCTGTCGATCGGGTTCATCACCGGCGGGGCCCTGCTCGATGTCTGGGTCCTGGTCTGGTGGTTCACCATCGGCCGGTACGTCGAGATGACCCCGGGCCAGCGGTTCCTCTTCTACGGCCTGCTGCTGACCGGGGCGACGGTCCTGGTGATCGGTGCGTTCCTCGGGTCGATCGGCCGGGCCGCCCGGAAGGCCGAGCTGCCGCCGACCGACGAAACCACCCGGGCCGAGGCCAACGTCCAGGCGAACGCCGCGGCCAACCCGAACGCGGGCGTCGCCGGGGCGGTCATGGCCCCCGGGATGGCTGGGGCCGCCCCGGCGGCCGCCGGGATGCCGGTCGCCCCGGTGGT
>JAIEQO010000589.1 GCA_019747655.1 Gemmataceae bacterium
TCCCGTTGCTCCTCATCCGAAAGAGATTACGAGCCGGCTCCGAGTTGGATAGCCTTGCTTACCTGCCGGTCAGTAGCTGCGGGCCTCATCGGCGCTATCGCCGCGAAGCCGGCGGACGACCCGCCGAAGAAGACGACCGCCGAACTCCTGGTCGGCACTTGGCGGATGGAGAGAGAAGGAGACACCAAGTACGCTCAGAACGGTCCCCACCCCATTATGGAGTTTACCAAAGACGGAAAGTTCATCACACATGTCGCTAACAGCCGCCGCCCGCGTAAACCGCGTGAAGGTAAATATAAGCTCGAGGGGGGCAATTTACACCTCGCCATGCCGGCGGCACCTGATACGGAGGCCCGGGAGTGGAAAATCGGCGTTGACTTAATCACTTGCTCCGTTGAAACCAGTTAACCATGTGCCGCGAGGAGCATCAGGTTGTGGGTGAGGACCCGGGGCTGGCACTCCCGCTCCCGGGCCCCCTCGGAGCGGGCGGCCAGGGTGCTGCCCAGTCGCCGCTTGTGCCGGCTGAACGCCGACCCGGCCTGCCACCGCTGGCCGTACACCCGCCGGCATCGGCGGCCCTCCGGCTTCGGCAGGAGGCGAGCGGGCATCTGCGACCGGTACTTGCCGCCGGGCGGGCCGTCGTGGCCGCGGGGGTTGATCGGGATGACGGTGGACCGGATGCCCAACTCGTCCCGGGCGTAGGCGTGGTGGGCCTCGCTGTCGAACGCGGCGTCGGCCAGCACCCGGTCCCAGCCGACGGCGAGCGACGCCTGCGCCAGCACCGGGGTGAACTGCGGGGAGTCGTTGGTCGGACCGACGGTGACCGTGGCCCCGGCCAGGAAGTGACTGCGGGCGTCGACGGCAACGGTCAGCTTGGTCCAGGCGGCGTGCGGGCGGCCGGACCGGGCGGCGAAGTAGCGGGACGTGTGCCGGCTGTCCAACCCGGTCGCGTCGGTCGCGGTCGTTGGCGCGTCCGGGATCAGGCCGCGACCGGTGGCGGACACGGTGGCCCGGTGGAGGAGGACGATGGCCTCCCCCTTTTGAGCAGCCGGCCGGCCGCGTAGCAGAGCGTGGAGTAGTGCGGCACCTTGGCCAGCCCGAGGTCGCCCCGCAACTCGGCGAAGTCGGCCAGGAACTGGGCGACGCCGCGGTAGTCGGTCTTGAGGAAGGCCTTGAGCGCCAGCACGGCGAACAGCTGGTGGGCGGTGAAGTCCTTCCGGCTGCGGGCCGACGTGTACACCGGCAGCGCGTCCTGGGCCAGCCGCAGGGCCTCCCGGGCCACTGCCCGCGGGGACTTGGTCATCGGGGTTGGGGTCTTCATGACACATTGGAGCACCTCAACCGCCGACTGGATTCAACAGAGCATTAATCACTGAGAAACAATTGGTGACCACGACCGAGGACGGCCTGATTAAGGCCGAATCCGTGAGGGTTGTGGAGCGTAAGCAAGAAAAGTAATACCGCATCGACCGCGGAGTCGAGCACGAACTAGTGGAAGACCTGGGACCTTGCTTTGCGATGCCCCCAGCCGGCCTATGCTGGCCGGATGACGCCGACAATGCTG
>JAIEQO010000718.1 GCA_019747655.1 Gemmataceae bacterium
CATCGGGGCGACTCCGGGTCGGCGGGCCGGCCGCCCGCACGTTCGGCCGGGCATGTATCTGCCCTGCCCTTCCCGGTCAACCCCGACGGGCGAAACGGCCTTGACACTTCGTCCAGTATGATGGACACTATCTCCATGAAAGCAGAAGGGGGTGACCTGAACCAACGGATCGCCGTGCGGGTCCGTGGCCTGCGGGCCGAGCGGGGCCTGTCGCTCGAAGCGCTGGCCGGGAAGAGCGGGGTGAGCCGGTCGATGATCTCGCTGATCGAGCGGGGCGAGAGCAGCCCGACGGCGGTGGTGCTGGAGAAGTTGGCGGCCGGCCTCGGGGTGACGCTGGCCTCGCTGTTCGACGCGCCGGGGCCACCCACCCCGGCCGGCCCGGTGGCCCGGCGGGCGGACCAGCCCGAGTGGCGGGACCCGGCCTCGGGGTACGTCCGGCGGAATGTGTCACCGCCGGGGGTGCCGCAGCCGGTGCGGATCGTCGAGGTCCACTTCCCGGCCGGCGGGCGGGTGGCGTTCGAGAACGCCGACCGGGACGCCCGGGTGTATCAGCAGATTTGGGTCCTGGAGGGATCGATCGACATCACCGTCGGCGACGACCGTCACCGACTGTCCGCGGGCGACTGCCTGGCGATGACGCTCGACCGGCCGACGCTGTTCCACAACCCGACGCGGAAGCCGGCCCGGTACGCGGTGGTGATCGCGTCCGAACCCCCGGTGAGGCGATGAATGCGACCGTCCGCCGGCTGCACGCGGTCGACGCCGCGGCCGTCGAAGCCCTGGCCGACGTACTCGTCGATTGCGTCGAGGGCGGGGCGTCGGTCAGCTTCATGAGCCCGCTGACGCGGGATCGGGCCGTCGCGTTCTGGCGGCGGGTGGCGGAGGGTGTGGCGGCCGGGGAGCGGGCGGTGCTGGTGGCCGAGGACGAGTCGGGCATCTGCGGTACGGTGCAGCTCGTGCTGAGCCAGCCGGAGAACCAGCCGCACCGGGCCGACCTGGCCAAGCTGCTCGTTCACCGCAGGGCAAGGCGACGGGGGGTGGGCGAGGCGCTGATGCGGGCCGCGGAGGACGTGGCCCGGGAGTGTGGCAAGACGGTGCTGGTTCTCGATACGGCCAGCGACGGTGCCGAGCGACTCTACGAGCGGCTCGGCTGGGTGCGGGTGGGGGTGATTCCGGGCTACGCCCTGCTGCCCGGCGGCGGGCCGTGTGACACCGTGATCTACTACCGCGAGCTGGTTGGGTCGGCCTGACCCGGGGTTGTCCAACCTATTGCATCTGTCCCATCTGCTGCCGCTGGTTGCGGGTGATGCGGGCGGCGTTGACCGCCAGCTTGCACCACACCCACCGCTCGACCCGGCCACGCCGGCGGACCCAGCCCGGGAGCGGCCCGGGCCCGCCGGCGAACGAGGTCAGGTTCCCGAACCGCCGCTCGATCGCGGCCCGCTCCCGCAGCAGGTCCCGCCCCGGCCCGGCCCGGCACCAGTCCAGGGCGACCCGCCGGTGGGGGCTCCGGGGGCGGTGCCCGGCCCCGTCGTCCCCGGGGTCGGGCGGGGCCACGAGCTGGT
>JAIEQO010000151.1 GCA_019747655.1 Gemmataceae bacterium
CGGCACCGCCTCGGGGAGGGGGTCGGGCGGGGGGTGGCGGCGGGCCCGGCGGCGGCGGTCGATCAGCCGCCGGCGGGCGATCATGGCCACGAACGTGACCTCGGCCGCCTGGGCGGGGTCGTACCGGCCGGCACTCTGCCAGAGCGAGATGAACACGTCCTGGGCCGCGTCCTCGGCGTCGGCCGGGTTCGGGACGAGCCGCCGGGCCAGCCCCCACACCAGGGGGCCGTACCGGGCGATGCACTCCCGGACGGCGGCCGGGTCGCCCACGGCCACCCGCGGCAGGACGGGCTCGGTCATTCCGGGGACGACCTCCGCGGGATCGGGCGAACCCCGAGCGTGAGCGAGGGGGTGAGGTCCACCCACTCGCTCACGCTCGGGGTTCGCCGGGTCGTGGTCAGTGCCCCGGCGGGGTCAGCACCGCGTCGATCACGTGGATGACCCCGTTGTCGGCCGCCACGTCCGACTTGACCACCCCGCTCTGGTTGATGGTCAGCCGGCCGTCCTTGATCGTCACCTTCACCGCCCCGCCCTGGAGCGTCCTGGCGGTCCCGGCGGCCGCCGCCTGCTGGGCCGACACTTTCCCGGCGACGACGTGGTACTTGAGGACCGCCACCAGCCGCCGCCGGTTCTCCGGCTTGAGCAGCGACTTGACCGTATCGCCGCCGAGCTTGGCGAACGCCTCGTCGGTCGGGGCGAAGACGGTGAACGGGCCGTCGCCGTCGAGCACCTCGGCCAACTCCGCCGCCGACAGGGCGGCGAGCAGCGTCTTGAACATCCCCGCCTTCTTCGCCACCGCCGGGATGGTGTTCCGGGCGGCCGGCTCGGCGTCGCTCGTCGCCTCGCCCTTGGCCGGGGGCAGGAGTACCCCGTCCAGCGCCACGAACGCCCCGTTCGGCAGGCCGACGGTCTGGCCGCGGGTGCGGACCCCGTTGACGGTGAAGGCGTCGCCGTCCACCCGGACGACCACCTTCGCCCCGTTCAGGGTGGCGAACGGGTAGTCCCGGCCGGGCTCGCCGTTGGAGACGTTGAACCCGTTCTTCTTCGGGACGACGTGGTACAGGAGGACGGCCTTGAGCTGGTCGCGGTTCTCGGGCCGGAGGAGGTCGGCCAGGGCCTTCTTCGGCAGCTTCCCGAACGCCTCGTCGGACGGGGCCAGGACGGTGTACGGGCCGCCGGCCTTGAGGGCGTCGGCCAGGTCGGTGGCCACCAGCAGGTTCACCAGCGTCTTGTAGTTCCCGGCCCCGGCCAGGGACGCCAGGATGTCCGCCTTCGGGGCGGTGTCGGCGGCCGGGGCGGACAGGGCCGCGGCCAACAGCAGGCTCGGGGTCATGGGAGGTCTCCGGTGTGGGGTGTGCGGCCGCACACGGGAGCATTCGCCGGAGGGGGCGGGGCGGATTCACCGAGTCCGGGCCAGCGGGGGGGCGTGACACCGTGGAGGTTGACTCCACCCTGGGACCGCGGCCGTCCCGGCCGCGCGTCGTGCGCCACGAAGAGCCGCCCGGGCCGCCGCGGTCCCCGGGGTCGGGAATCACACCCCCATACACCACCCGGTCCGTACACCG
>JAIEQO010000748.1 GCA_019747655.1 Gemmataceae bacterium
CCGGCCGGCGGCGGCCGCCTCCCGGGCGGCCAGCCCCTCGGCCACCCGCAGCGCCCCGCGGAAGCCCTCCCGGGCCTCCCGCGGGTTGGCGTCGGCGGTCGCCGCCCCGAGGCTCTTGTACACCCCGGCCAGCAGCCGCTGGTAGTCGGCCGCCCCCTTGTCCTTGACCTGGTCGAGCTGGTCGGCCGCCCGCCCGAAGTACCCACGGGCGTCGGCCTGGCCCCCGGTCTGGAGGGCCACGAACCCCTGCCCGAGCAGGACCACCACCAGGTTCTTCTTGACTACCTCCTTCCACTCGCCGTCGGCCGCCTTGTCCAGGATGGCCCGGAGGATGTCGGCCGCCTGGCCGAACTCCCGGAGGGCCCCCTGCGGGTCGGACCCGCGGATCGCCCGGGCGTTCAGGTCGTGGAGCAGGGCCCGGGTGGTGTCGTTCAGGCTGACCTGGACGTCCGGGTTCCGGGCGATCCGGTCGAGCGACTGGCGGGCCTCCCGGACCATCGCCTGGACGGTCCCGGCCATGTCCGGCTTGCCGGCCGCGTCCGCCCGGACGGTCAGCACCAGGTTCCCGACCGTGTCCAGGGCCACCCGCCGCTGCTCCATCGCGGTCCGGTAGTTGGCCTCGGCCTCGGCCCGGGCCGCCTCCTTCTGGTCCCGCTCGGACTCGGCCGCCGCCCGGGCGAGGTCGGCCTGGGTCCGCTGGTACACCGCCTCCCGCCACTGCCAGGTGACGCCGGCCGCCCCGGCCAAGAGCGCGGCGGCGACCACCGCCGCGGCGGCCACCGCCCCGCGGTTGCGGCGGACGAACTTCCGCAGCCGGTACCACCGGCTCGGCGGCCGGGCGAGCACCGGCTCGTGGGCCAGGTACCGCTGGATGTCGGCCGCCATCTCGTTGGCGCTCTCGTACCGCCGCTCCCGGTCCTTCTCCAGCGCCTTCAGGGTGATCCAGTCGACGTCCCCGCGGAGGACGCTCAGCAGCTGGGCCGGCTCCAGCCCCCGGCTGGCGGCGATGTTCGGCAGGGCGTCGGCGCTGCTCGCCTTGGTGCTCAGGTGCTCCGGCTCCTGCTCCCGGATCATCCGGAGCATCTCCAGGATCGCCCCGCGGCGGAACGACTTCGCCGAGATCGGCGGGGCCCCGGCCAGCAGCTCGTACAGCACCACCCCGAGGGCGTACACGTCCGTCCGGGTGTCGATGTCGACCTCCCCCGGGTCGGTCTGCTCCGGCGACATGTACGTCGGGGTGCCGACGATCGCACCCTCCTCGGAGAAGCTCTCGTCGGTCAGCCGCTGGTCGACCGCCTTGGCCACCCCGAAGTCGATCACCTTGGTCATCGGCCGGCCGTCCACCGTCGTCACCAGGATGTTCCCGGGCTTGAGGTCTCGGTGGATGATCCCCTTCTGGTGGGCGTGCTGGACCGCCCGGCAGACCTGCACGAACAGCCCGAGCCGGTCGGTCGGGGTGAGCCGGTTGTCGTCGCAATACTTCGTGATCGGCACCCCCTTGACCAGCTCCATCACGAAGAACGGCTGGCCGGTCGGGGTCGTCCCGCCGTCGTACACCCGGGCGATGTTCG
>JAIEQO010000616.1 GCA_019747655.1 Gemmataceae bacterium
GCTCGCCCCCCGGGCCGACGGCGGCGGCTACCCGCTCGGCCCGGCCGAGGCGGTCGAGGTGGTCTGGGAGCCGCCGGCCGCCGCCCCGCCGGCCGACGCCGCCCGGTCGGCCGAGGTCGATGTCACGGTGCTGCTGACCGAGGGGACGGTCGAGACCACGGCGAAGGTCCGGCCGCGGGGGGCCGGGCGGTTCTGGAAGCTCGCCACCCCGGCCGGGGCGACGGTGACGGCCGACCGGGCGGCCGGGGCGACCCGCACCCCCGGCGGGTCGGCCGAGGTCGCGGTCGTCGGCCAGCCGGCCGACCCGACCAAGCCGGTCTGGACGGTCGAACTCCCGGCCGGGGCGACGCCGGCCGACTGGGTGTTCACCGCCACCCACCGGACCCAGCGACCGGCGGCGACCGACCCGGCGCACCGGGGGCCGTTCCCGGTCGGCCCGGTGGCGGCCCTCGACACCGTCCGCCAGACCGGGGTTGTGAAGCTGTCGGCTCCGTCGAACACCCGGCTGGTCGTCACCCACGGGCCGGAGCTGCGGCAGGTCGAGCCGACGACACCCGCCGACCCGACGGAGGCGGTGACCGCCTACCGGCTGGCGGCCGGTCCCGCCGGGGCTGGATACCCGGCAGGCCCGCTCTTGACCGTGGAGGCCCGTCCGCTGGCCGGGGCCGTCGAGGTCCGGCCGGCGTACCAACTGGCCCTCACGGACGGCGGCTGGCGGGTCCGGGCCGAGCTGAAGGTCGTCCCGGTCCGGCGGGAGGTCGACTCCCTGCGGGTCGACCTGCCGGCCGACTGGCGGGGGCCGGGGGTGTCGCCGCCGGAACTCGTGGACGGGGTGCAGCCGGTCCCGGCCGAGGGCGGCCGGCAGGGGCTGCTCGTGCGGCTGGCGGCCGGCCACCGTGGTCCGCTCACCCTGACGCTGACGGCCACCGCCCCGGCGTCCGCCGGCGGCCCGGTCCTGTTCCCCCGGTTCCCGGACGCCGCCCAGCGGGATGCGGCCGTAACCGTTGCCGTCCCCGAAGGGCTGGAGGTGCGGGGGACCGGGCGGGAGTGGGACGGGGACAAGCCGGGCGAGTGGGACCAGCCGCTGGCCCCGGGGTCGGGGCCGGACGGGAAGCCGGCGAAGCCGGCCACGGGCCTTCAGGGGAAGTTCGAGCGGGGGCCGGCCCGGCTCGACCTGTCCTGGGGCCCGGCCCGGCCGGAGCTGGCCGCCGAGGTCCGGGCCGATGTCATCGTCCACGCCGGGCAGGTGGTGGTGGCCGAGGTGGTGCGGCTGAGGGCGGCCGACGGGTTCGGGCGGGCGGTGCGGTTCCGCGGCCCCCCGGACCTGGTCGGGTTGCAGGCCCAGCCGCCGCTCACCCCGGCCGGGCCGGGCGAGTGGTCGGTCGCTGTTCCGCCGGACGGCAAGGAGGCGGCGGTGACGCTCCGGTACGCCGTCCCGGTGCCGAGTCGCCCGGCGGACGGGGCCGGGCCGTGGCGGGTCCCGGTCGGGCTGGTCTGGCCGGCCGGGGCGACCCGGACCGAGTCCGAGGTGCGGGTCTGGTCGCGGCTGCCGCCGGGGCATGCGGTCGGGGCGGAGCCCGGCGGGTGG
>JAIEQO010000642.1 GCA_019747655.1 Gemmataceae bacterium
GCCCCCCGAGGTCGCACAGGACGACCGGTAGCCGATACCGATCCGGCAGCCGGGCCACCTCCTCCTGGACGACCGCCGCGAGTTCGGCGGACTCCGCGGCGAGGGTCGGGGCGTCGGCCGCGTTTTCCCGGACCGCGGGCCTCCGGCCCGCATCCGACCCGGGCGGGCCGGAGGCCCGCGGTCCGGGAGGTGTCCCCCCGCTCGCCCGGACCTTCAGTGCCGCGTTCACGGCGACCCGGTGGAGCCACCCGCCGGCACACGCCCCGCGGACCGAGCCCGCCTTCCGGGCCAGGACCAGGAACGTGGCCTGGAACGCGTCCTCGGCGTCGGCCTCGGACCGGCTGACCCGCCGGCAGGCGGCCCAGACGGCGTCGGCGTGCCGCCGGACGACCAGCTCCAGGGCGGCCGGGTCCCGGCCCCGGGCGAACCGCCGGAGCAGGTCGGCGTCCGGGACGGGGTCCCCGGCCGGCGGGAGGCGGTTCAGCAGGCGGAACGGGAGCCGGCGGGCCATGAGCGGGTCCGGAGCGGGCGGGCCTCACCCATCCTGATCCGGACCGCCGCCCGGGTCATACACGGAAATCGGAAAAGTCGGCGGATCGAGCCGAACACACTGGCGAGGTATACCCCCAGGTAGTGGCGGACGAGCAATCGAAAGTGGATGGCCTCAGCAAGCCCTGGTTCGAGCAGCCCCGGCAGATTGGCCGTTGCCCGTCGCACCGGGCCGTAAAGCTCGTTCATCCCCTCCACGCACCGCAGACCGGCCCGCCACCACCCTAGCCGCACCCACGGGGAGTCGCGGTCGAACCCGGCCCCCTGCTGCGCAGTTTCCCTCAAAACTTGGAGCGTGTTGTAGTAACCGGTTCGGTCCAGCTTGCGGCGGACGGATCGCGTCAGGTACTCGACCCGTGCGGCCAGGTCCCGACGCCCGTCCAAGACCGCCGGCGTGTCGTCCGCCCGCACGATCAGGTGTGGCCTGGCCAGCCGCTCCAGCTCGGCCGCCGCGGCGACGGCCTCCGCCCGGTAGGCGGTTTCGGCCCCCACCCCGGCGGCCACGACCCACGCGACCATTAGCCCGGACATCGCCACCTCCCTGTGGGTCCCACCCGGTCAATCCCCGAACGGCTCGGCGACGAACGGCCGCAGCTCGTCGTCGGTCAGCGGGCGGTCGAACGCCGCCCCGACGAAGTAGTCGCCGGTCTCGATCCGCCGGGCGTGGGCCACCCGCAGCCCGACCCGCACCATGTCGTCCCCGTCCACCGTCTCCAACCACCCTTCAAGGTGGCTGCCCGCGGCCGCGGTCTCGCTCAGCAGCATGCTGATCCCACTGGTCGAGATGTTCCAGATCAGCCCCAGCCCGGGCGGGCCGTCGAACCGGCAGACGGTGCCGACGGCCGGCTTGCGGCGGACGGCGACCCGGCGTTCGGCGACGGGTGCGGAAACGGTCATGGGCGGGCCTCGCGGTGTGGTCGTCCGGGTTGTGCTTGTTCTCCTACCTCAAATTCTCGGGCGGTGCGGGCTTGTTTTCTACGGCGGCAAAGCTGACTGGAAGGCGAGGCGGGTGATCGGGTAGCCCTCCCGTCCCACGGAGG
>JAIEQO010000214.1 GCA_019747655.1 Gemmataceae bacterium
GCCCGGAACCCGTCCGGGTCGGCCCGCGGCATCCGGCACAGCCGGGCGTGGGCCAGCCCGTCCGGGCCGGTGCCCAGGGCGGCCGCCAGCCCGGCGTCGTCCAGCTCCCCCGCCGCGGCGTACTCGGCCAGGGCGAACGCCAGGAAGAACGGGTCGGCCCCCGCCCGGGCCGCCAGCCACCGCACCGGCTCGTTCATGCCTCCCTCCCGGCCGCCCGTTGCAGCCGCTTGAACACCCGCTCCTTCACCCGCTTGACCTCGGCCGCCTGCTCGCCCGTCGGGCGGTCGGCGATCCCGAGGGCGTGGGCGAACGCGGCCGTGGCCCGCTCGCCGGCCCGCATCAGGTCGAACACCCGCCGCTCGTCGGCCGAGAGCGAGTCGACGACCGGCCGCAGGGCGGGCGAGTCGAAGTCGGGGAGGTCGTCACCCTCCCCTTGCCTATTCCCGTCCGGGAGGTCGTCTTCGACGGCCGCCAACGGAATCCGGTTGTCGCGGTGCTTCCGGTCTCGCTCCCGGTGGTTGATGAGCTTGCGGCCGGCGATCAGCCGCAGGTAACTGCGGAGCGGGGACTGGGACGGGTCGTACCCGCCCGGGTCGCGGAGGACCGCCAGGACGGCGTCCCCGGCGGCCGACAGGTGGTCGCCGGGGTCGGCCGCCGGGGCGTACCGGGCGACTTCGGCGAGCAGGGGTGAGAGGACGAATTCGGCGAATGCCCCGCCGGTGTCGGGGTCGGCTACGAGCCGCCGCCAGGCGGCCAGGAGGTCGTCGTCGGGAGGCCACATGCCGTCGGCCCGTGGGTGTGTCGGTCGCCCGACACCGGGAGTCGCCATCGGGGCGGTGGCTGGGTCGGCCCACGCCCCCTTGTGCATTCCTTGAGTGGTCGCGGCAGAGCCGGTCGCACCGAACCGCGGAATTCCTGGGGTTTCAGGGGTTTTCTGGCGCGTCCCCCTCCCCCTTTGTTTTCTCCAGACCCCCTGTCGCGTGTGATTACCGCTCAATTTCCTAGCGGTTTCGCGCCGGGCGGGCTCGGCGGGGCTGTCAGGCTCGGCCGGGTTGTTCGACCGAACCCACAGCCCGGATGGCGGTTCGGCGTCGGCCCGACCGACGCCGTATCCCGCCACGCTCGGGTCGGACCCGGCCGACCGCGGTCGGGTGCCGAGACGGGCTTATTTGAACACTTGTACCTTATACTCCCGCCGGCCGAGGTTAAACGAGGAACGGGCCGGCGGCCTACCGCGTCGCCCCGACTGCCTCCCGGGGAGGCGGGGCGGTGGGCGGGCCCGCGCGGGCCCGGACGGCCTCGACTTCGGCCCAGAAGCGTTCCCACCGCTCCCGATCCGGGGCCGGCATGCCCGCCCGCCGGGCCGGGTCGCGGACCGAAGCGAAGGCGTCCTCTTTTTGTCCGTTCGTGAGGGTGTCGGCGGCGAGCCGGCGGGTGTTCGGGTGGGCCGATTCGGCCCACCGGCGGATTTCCGCGAGGTCGGCCGACAGCCACGCGAAGGCCTGGTCCTGGAGGATGCCCCACTCGTCCCACCCGAGGGTCAGGGACGGGTCGTCCCCGGCCGCCGCCCGGGCGGCGGCCGCGGCGGCCCGGT
>JAIEQO010000235.1 GCA_019747655.1 Gemmataceae bacterium
TTCCTCACCCTGGCCTGCATCAAGGTCTGCTGGTATCGCCTCGACCCCGAGCGGAAGTAGGTTTCGTTAGGGGTTCTAAAGGAAGTGTAACGGGGTGTGGGGCCGGGTCAAGATAACTTTCCCGGAATTTGCGCCGATTCCGTGGAGAGAGGTGCGGCGTCATGCCGGCAAGTAACCTTCGTGGTTAACCTCTCTCGGACTGCTACATCGGGACTTCCTCGGCCACGGGCGGCTGGGTCTGGGGCAGCGGGGTCCGGACGGTGACGGTCTGGCTGGTCACCCAGAGGTAGGCCAGCCGGGCGACCTCCGCGACCACCAGGATGTCGGACCAGCTAAAGTTGGTCGCCGTCCGCCATTCCTCGCCTTGCTTGTAGCTCCGCGTGAAGGTCATCGAGTAAAACACCTCACCGGTCTCGCTAACGTTTTCCCAGATCGTCGCCCGAATGGACCCGAGCCTCACCTCGTGGGCCGGGGGCTTCCGCGACCCGCCGGAGCCGTTGGCCTGCTCCTGGGGGGCCTGGGCCTCGTGGCCGTTCCCAGCCTTCTTCTTTGCCGCTGGAACACCCTGCCTTTCAACGTTCGGGACATGGGACTGGTCCGGTATGGGAAGCGGCGGCCGGGCGTCGTGCCCTGCGCCGCCGGTAATTGGCTCAGACCGCGATCGCCGGCAGGGCCGGGGCCACCAGGGCGTTCAGCCGCATCGTGGTGACCGCGTACGCCTGCGGGTTGGCCTTCGCCTTGGGGGCGAGGGCCGTCGTCACGGCGTTCACCCAGCTCCACAGGGTCCTGGGCCGGAACTCGTCGTGGGCCGGATCCCGCCAGGCGCGGATCACGTCCAGCAGGAGCGGCGCGGGGACGATCCCCCGCTCGAACGCCCGTAGGACGAGCGACTCGGCGGCGACGTCGGACACCTCGGTCCTTCCCATCGCCTCGATCCGCCGGGCCTCCAGCTCCCGGAACTGGCCGAGCTTGGGCATGGCCGCCGCGATGTCGGCGGCGAACCGCTGCTCGCCGAACCGGGTGTGCCGGCGGCGGAAGAGCAGCTCGGCGTTGAACGCCAGGTTGTCGCAGCAAAACACGCGACTGCCGGCGCAGAACCCGATGGGGAAGCTCTTGTCGGTGCTGTTGCGGACCCCGACCGACAGGCTGACCCCGTGGGCCAGCTCGGACTCGAGGTCGAGGACGCCGAAGAACCGGTTGTTCTCCTTCGACAGGGCCAACTGCTCCCGCCTCACCACCAGCCCGGCCTCCCCGAGGGTCAGCTTGACCCGGGAGAGGACGGCCGCGTGGGCGAGCGGGTCCCACCGGCCCTCCCGGGGCGGCGGCTTGACGTCGGCCAGCTCCTCGGGGGAGACCGGCCGGGCTCCGCGGTGGAGCACCAGGGTGCCTTGGGACATGGGGTCGTGCCCTCCAGAGAGGTGGGCACGGAGAACCTTCTCGTGCATGACAGCCACCTCTCTCCTCGCCGGAGAGAGCAGGCCGGAGTGCGTCTACCCGCGGTCAGCCTGGCACGGCCGGGGCCGCTACTCAACACCCGGTGCGGGCGGCCGCCCGCACCCCGGCGGCCAGCGCCCGGCGGACCGTGTCGGCCGCCTCCGGGGCCG
>JAIEQO010000706.1 GCA_019747655.1 Gemmataceae bacterium
TTCCTCACCCTGGCCTGCATCAAGGTCTGCTGGTATCGCCTCGACCCCGAGCGGAAGTAGGTTTCGTTAGGGGTTCTTATGGGACAGGCTGTGAGACCTAGTCGGGCTTCACCAGGATGTTGAAGGTCCCTTCCAGCCGCACGCCGGTCGAGTCGTCGATGAAGAACCACTTACCCTCCGAGTTCAGGGTGAACTTGGCCTCGTAGCTCAGCTCGTCGCTGAGGGGGGTGATGGCATCCGCGGGCGGGGGATCGACTCCCTTGTAGAACGTGTCATGGAGGCCGATGGTCTTACCCTTGTAGATACCCCATGCCGCGGTAAAGTCGACCGTCCACTCGACCGAGGCGACCGTCTTGCCGTCGATAACCGCGCCGAGCTTCGACACGAACAGGTGAAGGTCGGTCCCCTTGGCCACGCCGTTGGCGTCCACGGCGAACCCCTCGACCTCGTACTCCTTGACGGTGGTGATCAGCTTGCCGGCGGCATCGTACATCTTGATCGTCTTGTCGATCCCCTGGATGATGCTGGCCTTGTCCTTGCTCGGGGCCTTATCGAAATTCCCCACCGAGAGCTGGGCGCCGGAGGCAACGCCGCCCGTCACCAGCCCCTCGGCGTCCTTGACGACGTTGTAGATCGCCTTCGCGTCGGCCCACTTCTTGACCTGATCCGCGTTCGTGGGATCGACGCCGAACGAATCCTTGAACAACTGGATCAGCTGCGTCCGGCGTGGCTCTTTCGCCGCGTTGATCTCCTTCATCCAGTCGCCGACCTTGACCGGGGTGCCCTTGACGGCGGGCGCGACGACCGGTACCGGGGCCCCGGCGGTGGTAACGCCGTCGGTCCTGACCAGTGCAGGTTGCGAAGCCGTCGGGGGTTGAAGCAGGGTCGCGCTCGGCAGGGTTCGGCTGCCCAAAACTTCCACCCACGGCCGAAACGGGGTGCTCATCGGTGTGGCTCCGAAGGTGACGGGCAAGCGGATACCAGTCAGCCGAAGAACTGTCCAGACCTTCCGTCCAGCTCTTCGGAGCCGTACGCCGATCCCGGCCCACCTTCGACGGACCTCATCCCGCACGAGATTCAGCCTGCCGGGGAAAAACCATCTGGTCGGTAACGCGCCTACGCCACTTCCGCGGTCCCCTGGCCCCGGGCGGGGCGGTCCGCATTCTAACCGGTGCCGCCCCGCCCCCGGAAGACCCGCATGGCCGAGCCGTATACCGCCATCCAAGTGGTGATGATGCCGAAGGACACCAACCCCCACGGCACCATCTTCGGCGGGGTTATCCTCAGCCACATCGACATGGCCGGGGCCATCGCCGCCCGCCGGGAAATCCACCTCCGCGGCGGCAACCCGAAGGCGTCGTTCGTCACCGTCGCCGTCAACCGGGTCGAGTTCAAGCAGCCGGTCCTGGTCGGCGACGTGGTCAGTTTCCGCACCACCGTCGCCCGGATCGGCAGGACCTCGATCACCGTCCACGTCGATGTCGTCGCCGAGCGGGGGGCCGACTCGATCCACGTCACCGAGGCCGAGGCGGTGTTCGTCGGCGTCGACCTGTCCACCCCGGACCGCAGGCCGGTGACGTTGCTCCAAGAGACCCCTCCCCCCGGCCCC
>JAIEQO010000574.1 GCA_019747655.1 Gemmataceae bacterium
GAGTTCGGCTCGTTGCGAATCCGTGAGGGAGGTGCGGAGCATGAAACATGCTACGCATCCCCGGCGACGTGCTTAGCCGGTCCACCTGGCGGGCCTTGGCGTACCCGGGCAGCCGCCCCAGCCGGTCCGGCCCGAGCCGCTTGCGGAGGGCCTTGAGAGCCTGACCCGCCCGTTTGGCCACCTCCGGGTCCCGGTCGGTGGCCGCCTCGCCCAGCGGGCCGAAGGCGGCGGGGGTCTTGGCCAGGGCGGCCGTCGCCGCCTCCCGGGCCGAGTAGTCCGGATCGCCGAGCTGGCGGACCAGGACCGGTACGTCGGGCGGGCCGTTCGGCTTGGGGTCTTGCCCGGGGACGAGTCCGCCGGCCACGGCCAGGCCGGCGAACACCGGCAGGGTGAGCGCGCGCATGGGGGGTGTTCGGGCGAGGGTGAGGGGGGCGGGCCGGCCGACGGGTGGCCGGCCCGGGGCGGGACCGGAATCAGGTCACGATGTCCGGCGGGTTGGCCGGCGGCAGGAGCCACCCGGTCGAGGTCGCCAGGCTGTTCGACGCCTTGTTCCCGCCGGTGCTCACCACCGTCCCCCGGACCCCGTTGTAGGTGTTGTCCAGCACCACCGAGCCGGAGAACTTGATCCCCTGGTTGCCGGCGTCGACCGCGGCCGCGCTCGGGTCGATCGCCCCCGGCGGGATGTACTGGTTCTGCGTCACCCCGGACGAGACCAGCTCGAGCGGGGTGGCCCGGGCGGCGGTGCTGACGGCGACCGCGTACCCGGCCGGCGACCCGCCCCGGTTGAACTGGAAGTTCACCCGGGTGGCGACGACCTTCCCGCCGGTGAACAGCGACCCGCCCTTGCCCTCCACCGCCCGGTTGTCGTTCACCTGGATGTCGGTGAAGGTGCCGTCGAACTGGGCGTTGGGGGCGACGTAGATGCCCCCGCCGTCGAGCTTGGCCGTGTTCCCGTTCACCTTCGAGTTCCCGTCGATCCTCACCCGGTAGTCGGCCGTGCCGCTCCAACTGTCGAAGTACAGGCCGCCGCCCGACCCCAGGACCGACTCGTTGTTGCGGACCTCCGACTGGCCGGTGATCTTGAGGTGGTCGCCCGCCCATGTGTTGCTCCTGCCGTGCATGTAGATGCCGCCGCCGTTCCCGTCCGCCTTGCAGCCCTCCACCACCGAGGCCGAGTTCATGGTGAAGGACACGACATCCGGCGACAGGTAGATGCCGCCGCCCTTGCCCTGGACCCGGCAGTCGGTCACCGTGCTGCGGGTCAGCGTCAGCACCGATCCGTCGTCCACGTAGATGCCGCCGCCGTAGTAGGCCGGCGTGGTGCCGCCGAACAGCCGCCCGCCCGTGGCCGTGATCCCGGTCAGGGTGGTTGTGGTCGTTGAGTTGACGTAGAACACCCGAAACTGGGTGGCCGCGTTCGGGTCCCGCTTGACCACCACCGTCTTGCTGGCCGGGGCGGTGATGTTGACGGTCTGGTAGCCGAGCCCCTTGCCGAGCTTCGGCAACTCGGACAGGAGGGTGATCGCGGCCGTGTTATACCCCGCGCGGCCAGGGTTGAGCTTCCCGGCGGCCCCCTCCCGCGGGTCGGCTGACGGCCTTCCCGTTCTTC
>JAIEQO010000425.1 GCA_019747655.1 Gemmataceae bacterium
CCGCGGCCCGGTGGCGGGGGAGACGGCGGCGGACCGGCCGCCGGGCCCGGGGGACGGGGCGGCCGGGCACCGGCCCCCGGCCGGCAGATGGTGACGACGCCGGGAGGGGGCGGTGCCGAAGGTATTGTAGGGGAGGAGCGAAAAGGATGCCGACCCCGGGGGCGGCCGGCCGCCGGATCGGCCGGGCGGCGGGCCGGGGTTCATGGCAGGGGCAAGATTTCCGGCCGCGGCTCCCACCCGAAATGTGGGAGCCGCGGCCGACCGCCCCGGCGAGGGGGTACGCCCGCGACCGCCGGGGCTCCGACCGAACAACGCCGGGTGAGCCCGGTCGACCGTCAGATCGACGCGGCGATGGCCGCGGCCAACGCCGCGGCCGCGGGCGGGTGGAGGCGTAGCCACAGCTCCGGCTCGATCAGCTCCAACTCCATCACCGCGAACTCCCCCTCGTAGTCCCGGATCATGTCCACCCGGCCGTAGGCGGGGGCCGGGTCGCACGCCGCGATCGCGCGTTCGGCCAGGTCGATCTGGGCCGGGGTTGGTTGGTGCGGGCGGACCGTACCGCCGTGGTCGTCCTGGACGCGGAAGTCGCCGGGCTTGGCCGTCTTGCGGACCGCGTGGGAGTAGCGGCCGCGGAAGACCATCAGCGAGTCCTCGCCGTCCTCCAGGACCGACCGCTCGAACGGCTGGAGGAGGAGCGACTCGGCCGCGGCGAGCGGCCGAACGACGGCGTCCAGGGCGGCGGCGGCGGCCCGGCCGACGCGGTAGGTGTGGCGGGCCGCCCCGGACACGCACGGCTTGATGACGGCCTCGTCCCACCCGGTCTCGTCGAGCAGGTCCCGCAACCCGGGGAACGAGCCGCGCTCCACGAACCGCGTCCGAACGACCCGGACGCCCCTCGCCTCCAGGTCGGCGAGGTAGTGCTTGTCCATGTTCCAGAGGACGGTGGCGGGCGGGTTGCACAGCCGCGTCTGCCGCTGCACGCGGTCGAGCCAGGCGGAGAAGTCCGCGAGGCGGTCGAAGTAATCCCAGGTGGTCCGGAAGGCGGCGCACCGGAACGCCGACCAGTCCTGGTCGGGCCGGCCCCACTCGACCCGGGCCGACGACAGCCCGAGGCGGCCGAGTTCCGCCCGGAGCAGCCGGTCCTCGTGCAGGATGTTGCCGAGGTACCAGTCGCCGTCCGGGGCGTCGGCGGCGACGTACCGGCGGTCCGTCAGCAAGGCCACGTCGGCCCCCATCACCGCCCCCGTCCGACGTGGCCTCGGATGGCCGGAGGGGGATCACCCCCCGCCCGGGCCGCGGACTACGCCGGCGGGGCGTCGGCCGGCTGGTCCGGCTTGGCCTCGGCCGGGGCCGGCTCCGCCGGCTGCGGCTCGCCCTTCGGGGCCTCGGCCTTCGGCTCCGCCTTCACCTCCGGCTCGGGCGGCGGGGGCGGGCTGAAGAACGCGGCCAGCTCCCCGAACGTGTTCAGGGCCACCTTCCCGGCCTTCTTGTCGGCCGTCAGGTTCGGCAGCGGCTTGGGCTTCCGCGGGGGCTGCGGCGGCCGGGCCGGCTGGGGCGTCGGGGGGGGGCTTGCAGGGGGGCGGGACCCGTTCGGCCTGGGGCGGCCCGA
>JAIEQO010000690.1 GCA_019747655.1 Gemmataceae bacterium
GGCTTGTGCGGGCCCCCCCCCCCCCCCCCCCGAGGGGGTTTCCCAAACCCTTCCGGGCCCCCCCCCCCCCCGCCCGCCTCGCAGGCCCGCCCCCGCCCGCGACCGATCCCCCTACCCCGGTTGACCGTATACACGCTAGGCCCTAGCGTGACCCCACCTCCGGCGTCGTGCCCGCCTTCCGCTCCCCGAGGTCGACGTGAAGCTGTCCGCCCCGCCGCCCCCGCCGCCGGAACCGCCCGAGCCCGGCCCGGCCCCGGACCCGAACGCGGACAACACCAACCCGACCCCGGCGGCCCAAACCACCGGCCCGACCGAAGCGCCCGCCGCCGACGCCCCGGCACCCGCCCCCAAGCCGGCCACCTGGCCGACCTGGTTCCCCGCGGCCGACGCCGTCCTGGCGGCCTTGGCCGGCACGGTCGCCTTCCTGGCCGCCTCGTTCGCCGCCCGAAACCACGACCTGTGGCTCCACCTCGGGGTCGGGCGGATGCTGACCACCGGGGAATACTCCCTCGGGTCCGACCCGCTCAGCTTCACCGCCGCCGACCGCACCTGGGTCAACCACTCCTGGCTGTGGGACCTCGGGGCCTACCTCCTCTACTCCGGCGACGGGTTCGTCCTGGTGCTGGTCAAGGCCCTGGCGGTGGCGGCCGCGGTCGGCCTGCTCCTCGGCATCCGCCGGCCGCCGCACTCCCTGTGGCCGTGGGCCGCGACCGCCGCCGTCGCCGCCGTCGCGTCCGCCCCGCAGTTCCCCCTCCGCCCGCTGGTCGGGTCGGTCGTCCTCCTGGCGGCCACCCTGTTCGTCCTGTTCCGCGTCCCGGCCCGGCCGGGGTCGTGGCGGGTCCCGGCGCTGATCGGCGTGATCTTCTGGGTCTGGGCGAACGTCGACGGCTGGTTCCTCGTCGGCCCGCTGGCCCTCGGGCTGCTGTTGATCGGCGAGCTGGCCCGGGGGAAGG
This sequence comes from Gemmataceae bacterium, assembly GCA_019747655.1. Taxonomy (GTDB): domain Bacteria; phylum Planctomycetota; class Planctomycetia; order Gemmatales; family Gemmataceae; genus Urbifossiella. Next base: position 954 of record JAIEQO010000690.1, read on the forward strand.
AGCGGACGGCCGACGAGCTGGCCGACCCGCTCGCCCTGCCGGACGCCCCGACGCTGGCCCGGGCCCTCCTGGTCGGGATCGTCGCCTGCATGCTCACCCCGCACCACGTCCGCGTCTGGCAGGTGCCGTTCGAGCTGCTCGGGGCGGACGGGCTGGAGGCCGACCCGCGGCTGGCCGCCCTCCGGTACATGCCGCTGAGCGGGCTGTACTGGGAGAGCCCGGGGCTGGGGGCGAACGTCAACGGGCTGGCCTACGCCGCCCTGCTGGCCGGCGGGCTGTACGCCGCGTTCCTGGCCGGGGCGGTCGGCCGGGTCCTCGGCCGGCCGTGGGACGTCGACCCGGTCCCGCTCCCGCACGCCCTCTTGTGGCTCGGGTTCGCCGCCCTGAGCGGGGCGAGCGTGTACGCCATCCCGTTCCTGGCCGTCGTCACCGTCCCGCTGGTGGCCTCCCGGCTGAACCTGGTGTCCGCCCGGGTGACGCTCGGGGACCGGGCCGACCCGCGGACCCGGTGGGTGCTGACGGCGTCGGCGGTCGGCCGGGTGCTGACCGGGGCGGCCCTGGTCGGGCTGTGCGTGGCGGCCTGGCCGGGGTGGCTGCACCCGCCGGCGTCGAACTGGGCCGGGGGCCCGCCGGCCGACCCGGCGAACGCCCGGCGGG
>JAIEQO010000541.1 GCA_019747655.1 Gemmataceae bacterium
GGCAGGGCGGCCCGGCGGAGGTCCCAGAGGGGGTCGCGGACGGCCGGGTCGAGGGCCGGGACGCTGGCGATCAGCCCGGGGGCGGACTTCAGCCGGCGGTCGAGTTCGCGGACCCGATCGGCCACCTCCCGCGGGTCGTCGCCGCTGAACTCGGCCATCAAGAGCGCCTCCGGCCGGCCCCGGACGAAGGCCATCGTGCCCTTGAGGGCTCGCTGCTCCCGGGCCAGGTCGATGAGCATCCGGTCCATCAGCTCGACGGCCGACGGGCCGAGTTCGAGGCAGGCGGCCACGGCGTCGAGGGCCGCCCCGAGGGTGGCGAACTGCGGCACCAGGATGGCCCGGTGCTTCGGCCGCGGGACGAGCGACAACTCGGCCCCGGCGACGACGGCCAGGGTGCCCTCGGAGCCGAGAAGGAGGGGCAGGAGGGAGTACGAAGCCAGACCCCTCCCCCGGCCCCTCCCCTCGGAGGGGAGGGGAGGAAGACCGGCCGCCCCTCCGGTCCCCACTCTCCCCCCGGGGGAGGGGGTTAGGGGGAGGGGTCTTCCCGGGCCGGGGGAGGGGTCCGCCGACCCGAGCAGCCCCGCGAGGTTGTACCCGCTCACCCGCCGCGGGATGCGCGGGAACCGGGCCGCGATCTCCCCGGCGTTCTGCCGGACCGCGGCGTCCGCCGCCCGGTACGCTTCGCCCTCGCGGGTCCGCAGCTCGAGCTTCCGCTCGTACTCGGCCGCCGTCAGCGGGCCGAACCCCGCCCGGGTGCCGTCGGACAGCACCACGTCGAGCGACCGGACGTGGTCCCCCGTCTGGCCGTACACCACCGACCGGGACCCGGCCGAGTTGTTCCCGATCATCCCGCCCAGGGTGGCCCGGCTGGCGGTCGCCACGTCCGGCCCGAACGTCAGCCCGTGGGCGGCCACCTCCCGGTTGAGCTGGTCAAGGACGACCCCCGGCTGGACCCGGACCCGCCGGCCGGGCACGTCCACCGCGCCGACCCGGTTCAGGTACTTCGAGCAGTCGAGTACCACCCCCGGGCCGATCGCCTGGCCGGACAGGCTCGTCCCCCCGCCCCGGGCGGTGATCGGGACGTTCAACTCGGCCGCGATCTGGACCGTCGCCGCCAGGTCGTCCGCCGTCTTCGGGACCACCACCCCGAGCGGCGTTACCGTGTAGTGGCTGGCGTCGGTGGCGTACAGGTGCCGGGTGGCGTCGTCGAACCGGACCTCCCCGGCGACGTGCCGGCGGAGGTAGCGGACCAGGGAGTCCCGGCGGGCGGCGGCGAAGTCCATCCCGGTATCTTCCGGCGGCCGGGCGGGCCGGACAAGCCGGGGGTTCCGCCGGGGTGCGAGGGTGTGAGGGTGGGGGGAGTGGGGCGTGATCCGTCTCCCCCACCCTCACACCCTCGCACCCCGGCACGCCCGGGGCGACCGGCTCCGGCGGAAAAGCCGTTCAAGACCGACCGCCCACGGTGCCGATTGTTCCGGACAGCAGGACGGTACGGAACGTCCGGGCCGGTGTCGGGGGACGCCGCCCGGGATTGCCGGACAGGGGGGTGCTCGGCCGGCGGCCGGCTCGTCCCGCCACGGCTGGCCGACCAGGAGCGTGCCATGCGAAGG
>JAIEQO010000174.1 GCA_019747655.1 Gemmataceae bacterium
GACCCGCAACATGGGATCGCCTCGCTTCGGGTTCGGCCGGGCAGGCTGCCCGGCCCACCGTGCGGAGCGAGGAACGCGGCGGGGTGTTACAGGACTTTTTTCGCGGACGGCGTGAGGCCCTGGTCTCAACCCTCGCCCCTTTGGGGAGAGGGTCGCCCCGCGCGAGCGGGGCGGGGTGAGGGGTTGTCCGTCCCGCCCCTCACCCGCCGCCCTGCGGGCGGCTGCCCTCTCCCCAACGGGGCGAGGGCGGAAAACGAACCGGGGGGCTGACGCCCCCGGTCGCTCGGACCGTATCGGTCCCGCCCTTACCGCTTCCGCTGCGGGGTGGCCCCGGGCACCCGCTCGATGACGACCGGCGGCGGGCCGTTCCCCTTGGTCAGCTTGACGAACACCTTGTAGAACCCGGCGTTGTCCTCGAACTTCCAGTCCCACGGGACCACGTACATCTGGCCCGACTGCCCGGCCGTCCGGGTGTTGTGCTCGCCGAACCCCTGGCGGGGGAAGAAGGCGGCGTAGAACATGTGGGCCGGCAGGCTCTCGTTCGTCCGCTCCCCCTTCCCCTTGATCCACCGCTCCTTGTGGTCGTCGTTGCCGCTGTAGAAGGTGCCCCCGGCCTCCGGCAGGCAGACCAGGATGCCGCCCTCCTGCCGGGCCTTGTGGCCCGACCCCGGGTCGACCCCGAAGGCGTCCCGCCGCAGGGTCTTGGCGTTGGTCGCCTTGAACTGGTCCTGGGCGAACTTCTCGGCGGCGGTGATGACCGGGGCGACCTCCGGGGCGCCGGCCGCCGTGACGGCGACGTTCGCCCCGGTCGCCACCAGCCCGACGATGCTGGACGCCAGCGGGTTCCCCTTGTCCTCGGAGAACGACGCCACCCCGGACGCGGACATGACCTGGACCTTGTCCCCGGCCTGCATCCCGTCGATGCTGATGCCGAGCGGGTCGGCGGCGTTGATGAACATCACCAACAGGGCCTCGGGGTCGGCCCGGTCCCAGGTGACGCCCTTGCCGAACCCGGGGGGCAGGCCCTCCCCGCCGACGACGGTGAGGGACGAGCGGCCGGGGGCGGCGGCCAGGGCCGACGCCCCGGCCTTGGGCTTCTGGAACGGGGCGGCCGCGACCGTCCGCTTCTTGCCCGGGTGGCGGACCTCGGCCAGGGTCCAGTAGTTGGCCCCGGCCACCTTGCCGTTCTTCTTGATGTCCTCCATCAGCTTCTTCGGGTCGGTCTTGGGGGCCGGGGCCGCCTTCGCGGCGGCCTTCTTGGCCGGGCCGTCGGCCCCGGTGGCCGGGGCGGCGGCGATCAGCCCGCCCAGGGCGAGCGGGGTCAGGAGCTTGAGGGCGAGAGAGGCTCGGCGGAACATGGTCAGGTCCTTTCGGGTCCTTCGGGAGTGTGTGGGTCGGGCGAGGGTGGTAAGCCCCCACCGCCTCATGCGACGGCGGAGGGCGGGCCGCGTCAGCCGGCGGGCGCTTTTCCGTGTCGGGCTCGGTCGGGCTGACCCCCGCCGCGGCCGGACTTTCGTGCCCGGCCCACCTTGCGGAGCGAAGGGGGAGGTGAAGTGTTACCGACCGGTTTTTGGCGAGCGGGGGGCGTGAGCCCCCTGATGTGTTCCGGATCA
>JAIEQO010000605.1 GCA_019747655.1 Gemmataceae bacterium
CGGGCGCGGCGGGGGTGCGGCGGGGGCCCGCCCGGCGCGGGGTGGGCGCCGCGCCGCGCGCCCCCCCCCCCCCGACGCTCACCGAGTCTACCGCCGCCGGTACTCCCGCACCAGTTGCCGGAACCGGGGGTCCTTGCGGATCGAGTCGAGGTCCGCGTCCTCCTCCATGAACCGGAAGTCCCGGTAGCCCAGCTCGACGGCCCGCCGGAGGGTGTGCAGGGCCAGGTCCGGCTGCCGCAGGAGGGCGTACCGGCAGGCCAGGTTGTAGTGGGCGGTCGGGTCGGCCGGGCGGAGGGCCACCAGCCGCTTGTCGACCGCCAGCCCGTCCTGGAGCCGGCCCTTCGTCGTCAGGTTGCTGGCCTGGGCCCGGAGGACCTCGTGGAACTCCGGGGCGGCGGCGATCAGCCGGGTGTAGAACTCGACCTCGAAGTCGACCTGGGTGCGGCCGGCGAGGAGCGCGAGCGCCGATCCTGGCGGGAAGGCGTCGTCCGACGACGGGGGGCTGGGGCGCTTGCTGGGGTGCGGCACGGTGGTCCCCTGTGACGACGGGTGGACCGGGCGGGCTGCGGGCGAGAGGCGAACCCGCCGCCCCAGTGGGATTATACCTCAGCCGGGCGGGGGTTCAATTCGCGGGGGTGGTGCAGCCGGCGTGCCGCGGTCGGGTTGTGCCGGCCGGGACCGCCGGGGCTGCCCGGCCCCCCGGACCGGCACGCCCGGCATCCGTTTCGCTGCCGGACTGGGCGGCACCACTTGGACCGGGGACGGACTTGAACGAAAATGGGCGGGAACCGGATTCCGGCGTGCCCGCCCGAGGAACGACCCGTGGCCCTCCCCCCGTCGACCTACAACTCGTTCTCGGACGTACCCCCGCCGCCGCCCAAACCGGGAGACCCCACCCCCGGCCCCTCCCCCGCGGGGGGAGGGGGGACCGGAACCGACCCGTCTCCGGCCGGGCCTCCCGAGGGTGGGTCGGCGGCCGCTTCCTCGACCATGACCCCCGCCCTCACCGCGGTCCGGGTGGTCGAGTCGGTCTCGCCCGCACCGCCCCGCCCGAATCGGCGGTGGTGGCCGGCCGTCGGCGGGGTCCTCGGGCTCGCGGCCGGGGGCGGCCTCGGCTTCGCGTACCACGATCGACTGCCGACCGGGGCCGCGGAGGCTCAGGTCACCCCTCAACAGCCGGCCGCGGAGAACCGGCCGACGGCGAAGGCCGCCCCGGCACCGGACACCGCCCTCATCTCCCGGTTGGAAGGACAGATCGCCAAGCTCGACGCCGAAGCCCAGCGGCTGGACGCGGAGGTGGCCCGGCTGGCGCCGATGGCCGAACGGCTCCCCGCCGCCCGGGCCGACCTCGATCGCGTCCGCGAGCAGTTCGCCGCCCTCGACCGGCGGCCCGCCCCTGAGCCGGCCCCGCCGCCCCGTACCGCCGAACCCATGTCGGACGACGGCGAGGTCAAGGCCCTGCGGGCGAAGAAGGCCCAGCTCGGCGAGCGGCTCGGGCCGGAGCACCGCGACATGGTCGCCCTCGACGAGCAGATCCGGGCCGCCGAGCGGCGGGCGGCCGCGGCCCGGCCGAACGCCCCGGACCCCGCCCCGACCGCCGAACCGTCGGGCGGGTCGGTCGAG
>JAIEQO010000954.1 GCA_019747655.1 Gemmataceae bacterium
CCCGGCCGCGTCCCCGTGGTACGGCGGCCGGCCGGTCAGGACGGCGCACAGGACGGCCCCGAGGCCGAACACGTCGGCCCGGGCGCCGACCGCCCCGGTCTCCCCCCGGGCCTGCTCCGGCGGCATGAACGCCGGCGTCCCGAGGACGCTCCCGGTGACCGTCGACCCGGTCGATTCGGCCACCCCCGCCAGCTCGTCCCACGGCCACGACGGGGCGGCCGGCGGGGGGTCGTCGGGCGGGTCGCCGCCGGCCGGCTCCTTGGCGAGGCCCCAGTCCATGACCTGGACCTCGCCGAAGGCGCCGACCATGACGTTGGCCGGCTTCAGGTCCCGGTGGACCACCCCCCGGCTGTGGGCGCACCCGACCGCCTGGCAGACGCCCTCGAACGCCCCCACCAGCCGCCCCCGGTCGGCCGCCGGGTCGCGGATGAGGGCGTCGAGCGTCCGGCCCTGGATCAGCTTCATGGCCAGGAACGGCCGGCCGCCCGGCAGAGCCCCGGCCTGGTAGACGGCCGGGACCCCGGGGTGTTGGAGCCCGCCGGTGATCCGGGCCTCCCGGTCGAACCGGCGGGCGGCGATCCCGTCGGCCGGGTACTGGTCCTGGAGGAGCTTGACGGCCACGTCCCGGCCGAGGGCCAGGTCCTTCGCGCGGTAGACGACCCCCATCCCGCCCCGGCCGATCTCTTCCAGGAGTTCGTACCCGGGGATGGGGGGCGGCGGGTGGCCGGCCGGCCCGCCGGCGGTGCGGCCGGGGGCGGCCGTGACCTCGCCGGTCGAGCCGGCGGTCGCACCGGCGGAGGGTTGGTCGGCGGTCGGGTCGCCGGGGGGCTGGAGGTGGCGGGTCGGTTCGGGCACCGGGGACCTCCGGGGAAGCTGGTGTGAGCTTACCGGGGGTCCACCGCCGCGCCTACCGGCGGCCGTTCGTCGGCCCGGGGCGGTGGTCAGCCGATCGTCGGTCTGACAGAGTTTATTGGTTCGACCGCAGGGTGTGCGGGTTGCCGAACCAAACCAACGGGCGCCGGGGGCGGCTACTTCAGCTCGGCCGCCAGCTTGTCGTGGGCCGGCCGCTCCAGCGGGTGGAGGTCGGCCGGGTTCAGGCCGGCCGCCCGGGCGTCCTTCCAGGCCTGCCGGGCGTCGGTCCGCCGGCCGGCCGCCAGCTCGGCCTGGGCCAGGTGGAAGTAGGCCGTCCCGGTCGGGGCCTGGGTGGTCACCACCCGCATCAGCTTGGCCGCCTCGTCCGGCTGGTTCATCCCGAGCCGGATCACCGCCTCGGTGTCGACCAGGTCCGGGTGCGGGCCGGCCACCCCCTTGGCCTGCTCGATCAGCCGCAGGGCGTCGTCGTGCCGGCGGCCGTCGACCGACTCCAGGTAGGCCAGGTTGTTCAGGGCGATCACGTCCCGCGGGTTGGCCGCCACCGCCTGCCGGTACAGGGCGATGGCCGCCGGGTACTGGCCCTGGAAGTTTTTGACCGACGCGAGGTACTGGGCCAGGGCCGGCTTGTCCGGCGGCCCGGCCGCCTTGAGTGCCTCCTCCAGCCACCCGGCCACCCGGGCGGCGTCGGCCGCCGGCGGGTCCTTGGCCGCCCCCAGGACGGCGATCGCGGTCGGCCCCCAGGCGGCGTCCGGCC
>JAIEQO010001058.1 GCA_019747655.1 Gemmataceae bacterium
GGCGGGCGGCTGACGCCGGGGCGGCCGCGGCCGGGGGTTGTCCGCGGGCCGCGGGCGGGGTAAAGTCGGAGGTGGCCGCCCGCCCCCCGAGTCACCCCGATGCCCGAGCCGAGCGACCTGCGGACCGACGAGCTCCAGTACTGGGTGGCCGAGCTGCGGGACGGCCGGCCGGACGAGGCCGACCCGGTCCTCCGGAAGATCATCGCCAAGGTCGGCCAGCAGGTCCGGCCGATGCTCCGCCGGTTCCCCCGGGTCGGCCGCCGGGTCGACGCCGACGACGTCCTCCAGGGCAGCCTGATCCGGCTGCTGGCCGCCCTCCGGTCGGTCCGGCCGGAGTCGACCCGCCACTTCTACGCCCTGGCCAACGCCCTGATCCGCCGGGAGCTGCTCGACCTGACCGAGCGGTACCGCCGCCCCGACCCGGTCTCCCTCGGGGACGACGCGCCCGAGCCGGCCGCCCCGGCCGACGCCGACCTGGACCGGCTGGCCTGGTTCCACGCGGCCGTCGAGCGGCTGCCGACCGAGGAGCGGGAGGCGGTCGGGCTGACCTACTACCACGGCTGGACCCAGCAGCAGGTCGCCGACCTGTTCGCGGTCAGCGTCCGGACCGTCCAGCGGTGGCTGGTGTCGGCCACCGACACCCTCCGGGCCACGGCCGCGGCCGACTGAGGCCCGGCCCGTTGCGTCAACCACCCTTCGGGAGTACGATGGCCCCGCCGCACCCCGGGGCCGCCCCATGTCCGACCAGCCGTCCCGCGACTTCCCTCCCCCCGTCCGGCCATCGGCCGGCCCCCGCGGCGCCGGCACCACCGCCGGCCTGACCGCCCCGACCACCGACACCCCCGGCCCGGCCGCCCCGGTCAACGACCGGCCGCCGGACGTGCCCGGCTACCTGCTGGCCGAGGAGGTCGGGCGGGGCGGGATGGGGGTGGTCTACCGCGCCCGGGACCGGGCGTTCGGCCGGGACGTGGCCGTCAAGCTCCTCCAGGACCAGTACCCGGCCGGCGGGGTGGCCGCCCGCCGGTTCCTCGACGAGGCCCGGATCACCGGTCAGCTCCAGCACCCGGGCGTCCCGGCCGCGTACCAGACCGGGACCCTTTCCGACGGCCGGCCGTTCCTGGCCATGAAGCTCATCAAGGGCCGCACGCTGGACGACCTGATCCGGGCGAGCCGGACCTCCGCCCTCCGAACCTCGTCCCAGTATTCGAGGGGGTGTGCCAGGCGGTCGGGTACGCCCACGCCCACGGGGTCGTCCACCGCGACCTGAAGCCGGCCAACGTCATGGTCGGCAGCTTCGGCGAGGTCCAGGTCATGGACTGGGGCCTGGCCAAGGTTCTCGGCGGGGCCGGCGACGCGGGGCCCGACCCCACCGGCGGGTCCGGGTCGGCCGCCGACACCACTGTCGTGTCGGCCCGGGACGAGGACGACCAGACGCAGGTGGGCAGCCTGCTGGGCACCCCGGCGTACATGGCCCCGGAGCAGGCGACCGGGGCGGTCGACGAGGTCGACGCCCGGACCGACGTGTTCGGCCTGGGCGGCATCCTCTGTGCCGTCCTGACCGGCCACCCGCCGTACCGGGCCGACTCGGCCGCCGACGCCCGCAAGCAGGCCGCCCGGGCGAACCTGGCCGACGCCT
>JAIEQO010000755.1 GCA_019747655.1 Gemmataceae bacterium
CGGCCCCCCCCCGGGGCGCCGCGGGGGGCGGCGGGGGGGGGGCGCGCCCCCCCCCCGCTCGCCACATGACCGGCCCGACTCGGCGTCGGTCCTCCTCGCTCCGGCGGTCGGCGTCCTCGACCTCCTCTCGGTGTCCGGAACGCGCCGGCGGTAGCGGCCCCGGGGCCGGGGTGGGTATACTGTCGTCGGACCGCCGCCCGCCCCGGGGACCGGCCGATGACCCCGCCCGACGCCACCGCCGACCTCTCGTCCCACGCCCCCACCCGCGGCCCGCACCCCGACGGGCCGACCGGCGACCCCTCCGCCGGCCACACCCGCCACCCCGCCGACGCCACCCCCCCGCACCCACCGGCGGTGCTGCCGGCCGTGCCGGGGTACGAGCTGCGCGAAGAGGTCGGCCGCGGCGGCATGGGGGTCGTCTACCGGGCCCGGGACCTCGCGTTCGGCCGGGACGTGGCCGTCAAGCTCCTCCAGGACCGGTTCCCGGCCGACGGCGTCGCCGCCCGGCGGTTCGCCGACGAGGCCCGGATCACCGGGCAGTTGCAACACCCCGGCATCCCGGCCGCGTACCAGACCGGCGTACTTCACGACGGCCGACCGTTCCTGGCCATGAAGATCATCAAGGGGCGGACCCTGGACCAACTCCTGGCGAGCGGGGGGCGTCAGCCCGGTTCCGATGTCTTGGCGAGCGGGGGGCGTGAGCCCCCTGATCCCCCGGCACATCAGGGGGCTGACGCCCCCCGCTCGCCCAGCCTCGTCGCCGCCTTCGAGAAGGTGTGCGAGGCGGTCGGCTACGCCCACGCCCACGGGGTCGTCCACCGGGACCTGAAGCCGGCCAACGTGATGGTCGGCAGCTACGGCGAGGTCCAGGTCATGGACTGGGGGCTGGCCAAGGTCCTGGGCGGGGGCGGCCAGCCGCCCGAGGCCCGGGACGAGGAGGCGACCGCCCCGGGCACCGAGGTCCGGTCGGCCCGGGACCTGGACGACGCCACCCAGGCCGGGTCGGTCCTGGGGACGGCCGCGTTCATGCCCCCGGAGCAGGCCATCGGGGCCGTAGACGAGGTCGACGCCCGGTCCGACGTGTTCGGCCTCGGGGCGGTCCTGTGCGCCGTGCTGACGGGCCGGCCGCCCTACGCCGGTGAGTCGGCCGAGTCCACCCGCAAGCTGGCCGCCCGGGCCGACCTGGCCGACGCCCACACCCGGCTGGACGGGTGCGGGGCCGACCCGGACCTGGTCGCCCTGTGCCGCCGATGCCTGAGCGTGAAGCGGGCCGACCGGCCGGCCGACGGCGGGGAGGTGGCCCGGGCGGTGGCGGCGATCCGGGCGGATGCCGACGACCGGGCCCGGCGGGCCGAGCGGGACAAGGCGGCGGCCGAGGCCGAGGCCCGGGAACAGCGGAAGCGGCGGATATGTCAGCAAGGGCAGCTTCATGTGGCCGGTGCCGAGCTGCACCAACATCACAAGCCCCTTCGGCGCGCGCTGGGGCACGGTACATAAGGGAATCGACATCTCGGGCGGGGGAATTTACGGCAAGCCGATCGTGGCGGCGGATTCCGGGCGCGTCATTCAGGCCGGGTGGGGCAACTACGGGACGGGGTACGGCGGGTACGGCAACGTGGTCGCCATCGATCACGGCGGCGG
>JAIEQO010000760.1 GCA_019747655.1 Gemmataceae bacterium
TCGGGATGGCCGGGACCTCGACCAGCCGCGAACTCGCCCCGTCGAGTCCGGCCAACGCCGGCTGGCCGATGGCCGCGTAGAGCCGGAACTGGGACCGGTTGAACTCGACCACCTGCCGTAGGTACTCGACCCGGGTTTGGTTGAGGGCCTGAACCGCGGTGAGGGGTTCCAAGGCGTCGAACTGGCCCCGCGGCCCGACCATCCCGAACGACGTCTCCCGGAACTTCCGGTACATCTCCTGGGCCTGCCGGACGGCTTCCTGTGCCGGTGCAAGGGCGTCGAACCGGGCGGCCGATGTCTGGGCGGCCTCGGCCACCTCAACCGACACCCGGGCCTGAACCTCACGTACCCGCTGAATGGCAGCCGCGTAACCGGCGTCCCTCGCCCGGACCTCGGCCGCGTTCCCGAACCCGAGGTTGTCCAACTGCCAGACCAGAGCCGCCCCCACGTTGTACTGCCCCCGCATCGGCCCGAAGTCATCGTTCCGCCCGCCCGACAACCCGCCGCCGAGGAACTGAGCTTCAACCCGTGGGAGGAAGGGGGTAATCCGGGCCTGACGGGTCAGGGCTTGGGCCGCCTGTAGCTCGGCCCCGGCCGCCGCCATCTCCGGGCGTGCCCGCAATCCCGTCTCGACCAGTTGGTCCAAGGACAACTCGCCCGGAACCATGACAACGGGTACGACCGCCAACTCGTGCGGGATGAGTTCGACAGCCGTGTCTAGCATCAGCAGCCCCGCGAGACGGGCACTGGCCGCCGCCGTCCGCCCCCGAAGAACCGACCGCTCCTCCCGCCGCAAGTTCACCTCGGCCGCCGCCCGGTTCACGTCCGCGGCCGTCTTGTTCACACCCGCTTTGGCCCCGGCCTCGGCGGCGGTGAGTACCTGCTCCGCCTTATCCAGGATGTCCGCGTTGACCGCCTGCAGCCCGTGTTGCTCGACCAGATCGAGATACGCCACGGCCACGTCGAGTTGGACCGTGTTCGTCACCGCCCGGGATCGGGACCCGGCCGCCTCGGCGACCCGGCGGGCGACGAGCGGCAGGTAGAAGGCGTCCCCGAGGTCGAACCGGGCGGTCGGCCCGCCGGTCAGTGTGAAGTTCCCCCGGGCCACCGAGAAGATGTCCCCGCGGCGGTTCTGGTCGATGCCCTCGTGGTAGAAGAAGGTCGGCCCGAACGAGAGGTTGGGGAGCCAGGCCACCCGTGCCCGGTCGAGTTCCGCGAGGGCCTGCCGGACCCTCGCCCGGGCCACAGCCGCCGTCGGGTTGTCGGCATCGGCCAGCCGCAGGGCGGTCGGCAGGTCGATCGGGTATGACGCCCTGGTGGGCTGGTACATGCCGCCGGCAGTGGTGGGCCGATCGGTTGGGGGAGCGGCGACCGGAGCGGCCGGCGTCGGTCCGGGCCGCGGGCGGTACATGGCCGGGCCGGGCGGGGCTGCATCGACGGGGACGGGGGTAGACATCCGCGGCTGGGCGAGCGGCCGGACGGGCGGTTGGGCGACCCCGGCCGGGACCGACGCACCGAAGAGGGCTACGCACCCGGCGGTCCGGATCGAGCGGAAGATCATCCCGTGCCTCCATGCACGCCACAGGTCCCGGACTACCAAGCGTCGAACACCGGCTCGACCTTCTGGCCGTCCCCGATCTCGGCCTG
>JAIEQO010000357.1 GCA_019747655.1 Gemmataceae bacterium
GCCGACACGCCATCGTGCGCTGGCCCGGCCGGGCGGGCAAACCGGGGCCGGCGGATTCGCCCGCACCGGCGGCGGGCCGGCGCCGCGTTGGGCCGGGCGGGAGGAGCGTCCGGGATGTGACCGGGGGGAGCGGGCTGACGGGGCGGGCGGACGCAACGGCCCGGCCCGGCCCGCCGGGTCGGGCGGGTCGGGCCGGGTGGGAGGTTACTCCGGAGCCGGGCGGCTTACGGGTTGGCCGGGATGCTCCCCGGCGGCAGGCCCGGGGGCAGGGTGCCCGGCTTGTTACAGTCGTTGCACGGGGCCGGGATGGCGTAGCTGGCGCTCGGCCCGCCGCAACACTTGTTGTGCTTGCAGCCGGCCAGCGGGAGGATACCGGCCAAGGCCGCGAGGGCCAGGATCAGTCGGGTGGGTCGCATCGTCGGGTCCTTCGTCGGGGGCTGCCGTCCGTGGGGGTTGTCCGGGGGCGGTCCGCCGCCGGGTGGTTGTAACGTAGACGCGTCCCCCGGTCCGATCTGCGCCGGGCTTGAGCGATTCCGGCCGCCCGGCGTGATTCCCCGGCAGGCTGTGACGGTCCGGCGGCCGGTGTCGGTCGGCGAGGGTACGATGCCCGTGCCGACGGCGCGGGTCGTATAGGTCGCCCGTGCCCGCAGCCCCCATCTACCCACCTCGAACGTCCAATGCCGCCATTCTTCGATGTCCGGATGAAGGGCTTCCGCGACCGGGCCGAGGTGGCCGACGTGCTCCGGCTGCTGGCCGACCGCACCGCCACGCTCGCGGGGGAACTCGTCCCGCTGTCGGCCGCGGCCGGGCGGGTGCTGGCCGAGCCGGTCGTCGCGGCGGCGAGCGTCCCCGGGTTCGCCCGGGCGGCGATGGACGGGTTCGCGGTCCGGGCGGCCGACACGTTCGGGGCCGACGCCCAGAACCCGCTGCCGCTCGCGGTCATCGGCGAGTGCCGGCCGGCGAAGCCGTTCGCCGGGACGGTGCAGCCTGGGGAGGCCGTCCGGATCATGACGGGGTCGCCGATCCCGGCCGGCGCGGATGCCGTTCTGATGGCCGAGGTCGCCCGGCCGGGGGAGGACGGCCGGGTGTTGGCCGTCGAGCCGGTGTCGCCCGGCCGGCACGTCGGCCGGGTCGGCGAGGACGTGCCGCAGGGCCGGGCGGTGCTCTCGGCCGGGCGACTCCTCCGGCCGCAGGACGTGGGCCTGATCGCCTCGGTCGGGGTCGGGACGGTTCACGTCGTCCGCCGGCCGCGGGTGGCCGTGCTCGTCACCGGCGACGAACTCCTGCCCCCGGGGTCGATGCCCGAAGGCTACCGGATCGTGGACAGCAACTCGCCGATGCTGGCGGCCCTCGTCGCCCGGGACGGCGGCGATTGCCGGCCGGCGCAGTACCTACCAGACCGGTACGAGGCCGTCCGGGACGCGATCCGCGAGGCCGCCGCGACGGCCGACGTGGTGCTGGTGTCGGGCGGGTCGTCGGTCGGGGCCGAGGACCACGCCCCGCGGGCCGTCGCCGAACTGGGCGAGCTGGCCGTCCACGGGGTCGCCCTGCGGCCGGCGTCGCCTTTGGGTGTGGGCTTCGTACAGGGCCCACCCCCCCAAACCCCCCCCCCAGGGGGGGGGGGGGGGAAAAAAAACACGCACCCCC
>JAIEQO010000339.1 GCA_019747655.1 Gemmataceae bacterium
GCCGCCAGCGCGGCCGCGACCGCCGCCTCGATGTACGTGACCGTCAGGTCGTCCCCGGTCCGCGGCACCTGGGTCGCCCCGAGCTTCTTCGCCCGGGCCGCCACCCCCCGGACGACCGCCGCCGCCACCCCGTCCCGGCCGACCTTCCCGGCCGACGGCTCGATCGGGGCCGGCGGCCCGTCCTTCTTGGGCCCGGGCGGGGGCGGCACCTGGGCCACCGCCTCCGGGGCGGCCGCGTCGAGGGCGTTCAGGTACGCCAGGGCCCGGGACTCGCCCGGCCGGGCCTTCAGGATCGCCCCGTACACCCGCGCCAGCCGGGCCCGCCCGGCCGGGGAGGCGTCGGCCGGCTCGCCGAGCGGCCCCCGCCGCCGCTCCTCCGCCCAGATGCTCATGGCCAGGGCGTTGAGCGGGTCGAACCGGTACCGGTACTCGGTGTGGTTGGCCAGCCCGTCGGCCAGCTTCGGCCGCATCACCGACCCCGGGTCCGGGAGCGGGACCGCCCCCAGGGCCAGCCCGAGGTGGTGGAGCAGCACCTCGACCTTGGCCGCCTCCGTCCGCGGCCGCCACTCCCGCAGCAGGACGTGCCGGGACGGGAACCCCTTGGCGTCCGCGAAGCCCGGGTCGTCCGGCGGGAGCTTGCGGCTCGTGTACCCGACGGCCAGCTCGCCCGGCCCGGCCTTCACCTTGTCCGCGAAGTCGGCCAACAGGCGGGGGAGGCTGTCGGCCGTCGGGTCGGATTCCCAGGTGCCGAAGTCGGCGAGCACCAGCCGCACCCCGGAGTGGGCCTCGACCACCGCCGCCGCCTCGGTCAGGCGGGCCTTGAGCGTCTTCTGCCACAGGGCGTCGGCCCGCGGGTCGGCGTCGTCCACCAACAGCTTCACCCGGACCTCGACCGGGGCGGCCGGCGGGGCGTCGGCCTCCGGCCGGGCGTCCCGCTCCGGCGGCTTGCCGGGCAGCTCGACCCCTTCGAGCCGCCGGCCGGCCGCCTCGTCCGGGACGAGGACGTAGGCGTGGTACGGGTCGACCCGGGCCCGGACCTCGGCCGGCTTGGCCGGGTAGAGGAGGTCGGCCGGGCCGCGGACCACAACCCGGGCGACCTGGGACGCGGCCAGGGCCACCGGCCGCGGCTTCTGGCCCGGCTCGGCGACGGTCACGGTGACGGGGGCGGAGGTGAAGTTGGCCAGGACGACGACCCCGGCCGGGGCCGGCGGGGCGGCCGCGGCGACGAGCCCGGCCGCGAGGAGGAGCCGCAACATGGTGACGTTCCGGGTGTGTTTCCGGCGGCGAAACGAAACGGGCCCGGGGGTCGTCCCCGGGCCCGGTCGTTCGTCAAGGTGCCGAGGAGAGGACTTGAACCTCCACGACCTTACGGCCACTAGAACCTGAATCTAGCGCGTCTGCCAATTCCGCCACCTCGGCAAGGGGACGGCACCGGGGGCCGGCGTGGGGGTATGATAACCGGCCGGGCCCGGGCGTCAAGCGTCCGGACCGCGGGTGGTACATCGGCTTGGTCTTGGTGGCACAGGCATTCCTGCCTGTACTGCTTGAAGAGCACAGGCAGGGATGCCTGTGCCACCAAACTCAGGCACTGCCGGGCCTCGGCGGCCGGCTACTGGTCGTCGCCGCCGCCGACCCCGGGGCGGCCGCC
>JAIEQO010000245.1 GCA_019747655.1 Gemmataceae bacterium
GTGAGGCCGACGGTTCCGCGACCGTCGGCCTCACGGCCCGACGCTCCCGGGGGTCACTTCTTCTCGGCGAAAGCGTACAGGGTCTTCCCGGTCCGGATGTAGATGACGCCATCCACGACGGCCGGGGTCGCCGCGATCCGGTCGTCCAGGGTGGCCGTGCTCACCTTGTCCGGCGACTCCCCGGCCTTGACCACCACGACCTTCTTGTCCAGCCCGCACAGGTAGAGGTGACCATTCGCGGCGACCGGGCTGGCGTACACCGACCCGAGCCCGACCGCCTCGTCCTCGAACACCGGCTTGCCGGTCTTGGCGTCCACCGCCGACAGCCGGGCCCGCATGTCGAGGGTGTAGACGAGGCCGTCGTAGGCGAGCGGGCTGGGGACGTAGGGGAGCCCCTTCCCGGCCGTCCAGAGCAGCGACTTGGTCACGTCCCCGGTCCCCCCCGGGGGCAGGGCGAAGGCCACGTTCTTCCCCTCGGCCATGAACGCCACCTGCTTGTCCCACTCGGCCCGGGTGATCTTGCCGTCCTTGTCCGTGTCGTTGCTGTCGAAGAACCCGTTGAGGAACGTCTTCTCCGACCCGGCCTTGGTCAGGTGGCCGACGCCCTCCTCGCCGGCCTGCTTGAGGATGTCGTCGAAGGTCGGCATCTTGAAGTCGGCCGCCCCGGGCGACCAGCCGGCGAACACCAGGTTCCCGCCGGCCACGACCGGGGTGGTACACGGGACGGCCGGGCCGGTCGCCGCCACCCACAGCTCCTTCCCGGTCGCCAGGTCGTACCCGTTCACCCGGAGCGACCCGGCCACCACCACCTGCTTCCCCCGGGGGGTGTCCCAGACGCAGGCCGACCCCCACGACGTCTGGACGCCCTCCCGCTTCGCGTCCCACGCCTTCGACCCGTCCTTCAGGTCGAGGGCCAAGAGGCGGGAGTCGGTCCGCTGGTCGCGGAGGAGGACGACCTTACCGTCGGCGATGACGGGCGAGCTGCCGGTGCCGAAGTCGTTGTTGGTCTGGGCGACGGGGAGTTCGTGCCGCCAAAGCTCGTTGCCGGCGAGGTCGTAGCAGAACAGCCCGCACGACCCGAAGTACGACACCACCCGCTCGCCGTCGGTCGCGGGCGTGGACGCCGCCGGGCTCCCCTCGGTCTTGTGGTACGGCTCGATGGCCTTGGCCGGGGCCTCCTTCCGCCACAGCTCCTTGCCGTCGGCCCGGCTGTGAGCGACGGTGTAGAGTTTGCCGCCGTCGACGGCGGTCAGGAACAGCCGGTCGCCGGCGATCACCGGGGACGACATACCGGGCGGGACGGCCACCTTCCACTTCAGGTTGGTGTCGGGGCCGAGCTTGGTCGGGGGCTTTTGGCCGTCGGCGACCCCGGCCCCGCCGGGCCCGCGGAACTGCGGCCACTCCGGCGGCCCGGCGGCCGCCGCGGCACACCCCACCCCGACGCCCAACAGGGCGGCAACCAGACGGGTCATCCGGAACCCTCGCGGAAGAGATGAGCGGCAGCGGTCGGGTGTACCGGCCCGGCGGCCGGGGCTTACACGGCCGGGGAGCGTCGGGCCGTCAGGCCGACGGTAGCTTACACGGCCGGGGAGCGTGGGGGGGGCGGCCCGCGCCCGGCGGGGGGGGAAAAGACCACGCCCGACCGGACC
>JAIEQO010000317.1 GCA_019747655.1 Gemmataceae bacterium
GGGTAGCCTGACGGTCGCGGGCATTTCGCGGCTCAAGATCAAAGGGCAGACGGAGCTGATCGGGCCGACCGACCTGCCGCAAGTCGACCCGGACCGGGTGATGGCCTTCGCCGGGCCGTTCACTTTCGTCGACGCCGCGCAGCCGGTGATCTACGCCGGCGGGTGGGTGGAGGGGTTCGGGGAGGTGGTGACCGGCCGGCTGACCGTCCGCGGGTCGGTCCGCCCGGGGAACCTGAACTACGGCGGCCGGCTGACCGTCCGCGGGAACTACACCCAGACGAACACCAGCAGTTTGGACCTGGAACTGGGCAAGCCGGGCGGCCCCGACCAACTGGTGGTGGCCGGGGCGTCGGCCCCGATCTACCTGGACGGGATGCTGAACCTGAACTTCAACGGGTTCACCCCGACCTTCGGCACCCCGCTCCTACTGTTGGACAACCAGTCGAACCAGCCGATCGTCGGGTACTACGTCAACTACGCCCCGAACCAGGTGTTCTCGGTCAACGGGTATCATACGGGTTCCAAGAAATAGCTTCCATGTCTCCGTGCTGGTGCCTACCCTGTCGTGACCGGCAGGAGGTCGCCATGCACGTCGAGGCCCATCACACCGCGGCCGAACTCGCCGCCCGCATCCGGTCCGAGTCCCGGGCTAAGGTGGTTCGCCGGCTGACCGCCGTCCGCCTCGCCCTCCTCGGCCACCGCCCCGAGGACATCGCCACCCAGGTGGTCCTCTCGGCCCGCCAGGTCCGGACCTGGGTCGCCCGGTACAACGCTGCCGGTCCGGACGGGCTTGCCGACGCCGCCGGCCGGGGCCGAAAGTCCCCGCTCGACGCCGACGCCCGGACCCGCCTGGCCGACCGCCTCCGGGCCGGGCCGACCCCGGCCGACGGGGTCTGTACCCTCCGGGGCGAGGACATCCGCCGCATCCTCAAGGCCGAGTTCGGGCTGGTCCGGTCGTTGTCCGCCGTCTACCACCTGCTCCACGCCCTCGGGTTCGAGCCCCTCCGCCCCCGGCCCCGCCACCCGCGGGCGTCGGCCGAGGCCCAGGCGGCGTTCCAAAAAAGTTGCCCGCCCGGGTCGCCGAGGCCGCGGCGGCCCGCCCCGGGGAGCGGGTCGAGGTGTGGTTCGAGGACGAGGCCCGGTTCGGCCAGAAGGGTACCCTGACGACGGTCTGGGCCGACCGGGGGAGCCGGCCGACGGCCCCGAGGCAGGGGGCGTTCGGGAACGTCCACGTCCTGACCGCGGTCTGCCCGGCCACGGGTCAGGCCGAGGGGCTGGTCGCCCCGGTCCTGAACACCGGCGTGGTCCAGTCGTTCCTGGACCAGCTGTCGGCCACCATCCCGGCCGGGACGCACGTGGTGTTGGTGTGGGACGGGGCCGGGTACCACTCGGCCAGCCGGTCCCTCCGCCCGCCGGCCAACCTCACCCTGGTGACCCTGCCGCCGTACTCGCCCGAGTTGAACCCGGTCGAGCGGCTGTGGCTGTACCTCCGGCAGCACCACTGGTCGAACCGGACGTACAAGGACGTGGCCGCACTGGAGGAGGCGGCCGTCACCGGGTGGAGGGCGGTCTGCCTCACGCCGGAGAAGATCCGAACCGTCTGCCGGTGCGAATACGCCAACAACGGAAGTTGATTCTTGGAAGCCGTATCA
>JAIEQO010000849.1 GCA_019747655.1 Gemmataceae bacterium
CCGGCCGCGTTCCGGGTCAAGCAGGTCCTCGGGTCGAAGGTCAGCATCCAGGGGAATATCGCCATCGGCACGGTCGAGGACGTGGTGATCAGCGACGCCGGTCAGGTCGAGTACCTGATCGTCAACAACGACAATAAGCTGGTCACGGTCCCGTGGTCGGCGGCGACGTTCAACTTCGAGAAGCAGACGGCGGTGGTGAACCTGACGGCGGTCCAGTTCCGGGCGGTCCCGACGTTCACCGTCACCACCTACCCGGCGTTCTTTTCCCCGGTCTATCGGACGGAGGTGTACAAGCAGTACGGACTGACCCCCGGCCAGCTCCGCCGGATCGAGCGGCGGCTGGAACGGCCGTAGCCCGGGCCGCCCCTCGCCGGTTGCTGGGGGCGGTTGTGTTCCGCCAGGAACATTCGGTGGCGGTCCGGACCAAGTAATCTGGCCGGTGTGGATCGACAAACCTTCCCGGCCGTTTCATAATGCCAGGAATGGACCTCGGCCACCGCGTCCTCCCCCCCGGCCTCGACCCGAAGACCCCGCCGCCGGCGGACACGGCCGAGTTCGCGCTGGAGCGGACGACCCCCCAGCCGGCGGTCACCCCGCCGGCCCCCCGCCCGACCCCGGAGCAGGTCCTGGGGTGGGTGGCGGCGGCCCCCGGGCCGTGGTTCCCGTCGGCCCACGCCCGGGCCACCGGGGTTTCCCGGGATGCCCTCGACGACCCGCTCAACGACCTCCGGGCGGCCGGGCTGTTGGCCGTGGCCGAGTGGGTCCGGGGCACCGGACAGGGGTACGTCCTGACCCCGGAGGGGCGGGCCGCCACCAGCGTCCCGGCCGCCGCCGCACCGGCGGCCGGCCCGCCCCCGGACGGCGACCCGGGGCTCCCCGAGCCGGTCGGGATCGACCCCCGGCCGCCGGTCGTCACCCCGGTTCTGCTGCTGGCGAACGTCCTGTGGTTCCTGGCCGGGGTGGTCGTCGCCCACCGGCTCGGGGTCCCGGTCTGGACGTACCTGACCGGGCGGAGCCCGCCGGCCCTGGAGCGGCTCGGGGCGGTCAGCGGCCCGGACCTGCTGGCCGGCGACTGGTGGCGGCTGGGGGCGAGTTGCTTCGTCCACGTCGGGCTGCTCCACCTGGTGGTGAACGTGGCCGCGATCGGGATCATGGGGCCGCTGGCCGAGCTGCTGTGGGGGCGGTGGCGGACGCTGGCCGTGTACGCCCTGTCCGGGCTGGCCGGCGGGTGCCTGGCGATGGCCGTCCACCCGTCGGCCGAGTCCGGGGCCCCGATCCTGGTGGCCGGGGCGTCCGGGGCGATCTGGGGGGTGATGACCTCCCTGGCCGCCTGGCTCTTGCTGTTCCGCGCCGACCTGGCCCCGGACATGGCGGCCGACTGGGGCCGGCAGCTCGGCCGGATGCTGATCCTGAACGTCGGGGTCAGCTTCATCCCGGGGGTGAGCTGGGAGGCCCACCTGGGCGGCGGGGTGGCCGGGTTCGTGGCCGCCGGGCTGCTCAACGCCCTGCGGTTCGGCGACCGGCCCCGGCGGGTCGGGGCGGCCGTCCTCCTGGTGCTGATGCCGGTCGGGTGCGTCGCCGGGTTGGTCGGGGCGATGCGGGACGGGGACGCCTGGGCCCCCCTCCGGCGGCACCAGGCGGCCGAGCAGGCGG
>JAIEQO010000940.1 GCA_019747655.1 Gemmataceae bacterium
GACCACCGCGGCGGCCGCCCCGGCGAGCAGGAGCAGGCGGGCGGCGCGGCCCCGCCCGGGTCGGGTCGTGTGCATCCGGTCCTCCTGGGCTGCGGCGGGTGCCGGCTACTCGGCCTTCGGGCCCTTCGGCCGGGCCGTCCCCTCGATGGTGAACGGCCCCTCCATCACGATCTCGGCCTTCTGCCCGTCCATCTCCACCGTCCCGGCCATCTTCACCCGCCCCTTGGCCCGCTCCCGCACGTCCACCCCGGTCTTGAGCGACCGCCAGGTGGTCGAGGTCAGGTCCATCTCGACGGCCAGGTCGCCCTCGTCCTCCTTCGCCACCCCCTTGACCGACCCGGCCATCTCGACCACCGCGCACGGCTCCCCGCCGACCTCCTCGACCCGGACGAACTTGGCCTTCAGCTTGCCTTTGAGGTCCTGGACCGACCCGCCGAACACCTTCTGGAGGGCGGCCGCGTCGACCTCCCAGGCGTGCCCGACCTTGACCTCCCCGGCCGGGTACAGGTCGTCGTCGTTCTCCGGCCCGACCCGCTTGTCCAGCTCCTTCTTCTGCTTGTCCGACGGCTTGGTGTCGACCAGGGTGTGCTTCCACTTCCCCGGTCCGGTCCGCTCGCTGACGATCACCTCCCCGTCCAGGTCCCCGGGCTTGGTGTCGGGGGCGTCGTCCCCGCCCAGGTCGGTGACCGTCTCGACCTGCTCCTTGAGGACCCGGGTCCGGGCCTTGGTGACCTGCCGGCCGTCGACCGCCAGGGCCGTCACCTCCTCCTCGTCGGTCGAGGTCATGGTCATCTTGCCGTCCAGCTCGGTCCCGCCGGCCTTCAGCTTGAAGTCGGCGTTCTTGATCTTGAACACGGTGGTACCGACCACCGCCTGTCCCCTCTTGGGGGCCGGGCCGCGGAGGTCGTAGGCCTTGTCGTCCTGGGCGCGGGCGAGCCCGGCCCCGGCCAGCCCCGCCAGCAGTACCGCCCACGTCGCCCGCCTCATGACCGCCTCCCGGTAATCGCCCACGGGGCGTACCCCGGCATTGTCCGGCACCGCGGCCGGCGGAGCAAGCCTTCGGGTGTAGCGGGAGGGGGGCTAGCCGGCGGCGGCCGGCTCGGGGGCGTCGGAGACGTGGAACGTGAGCCGGCGGTTGCACAGGACGATCTGGTCGCCGGACTGGAGCCGGGTCGGGCCGGGAATCTTCTTCCCGTTGAGCAGCGTCCCGTTCTTCGACGCGACGTCGTGCAGCTCGCACCGCAGGTCCGAGTGGACCAGGATGGCGCAGTGCCGGCGGCTGACGCACTCGTCCCGGATGACCACGTCGTTGTCCGGCAGCCGGCCGACCGAGTTGAGCCCGAGGTGGAGCGGGAAGACGTTCGACCCGTCCTTCAGGTAGAACAGGAACCGGCCGGCGGCGGCGGCCGCGAACCCGCCGGGCGGGGCGGCCAGGGTCGAGGCGTCGAGCCGGTCGTCCGGGCCCAACAGCCGCAGGTCGCCGGCCATCGTGTGCGACCCGCAGGCGGCGTGCAGCGCCTGCCGGGCCGCGCGGAACTGCTCCCGCCGCGGCTGGCCTTCGAGGTGCAGGCTCTGTAACCGTGGGTCCGACATGCCGGCTCCCGGCGTGCGGCCGAGCGGGCGGGAGACCGCCCCACCCCTAACAACATTCTTTAA
>JAIEQO010000360.1 GCA_019747655.1 Gemmataceae bacterium
CTGGCCGAGCTGGCGTCGGCCGCCGGGGCGGCCGGGGCGGCCGGGCTGTGGGACCGGGCGGCGGCCGCCGACCCGCGGAACCTCGGGCTCCAACTGGCCCGGTTCGACCTGGCCGTCCGGGCCGGGGACGAGAAGGCCCTCGACCGGGTGGTGGCCGACATCGGCAAGGCCGACGGGGAGGACGGAAAGCCGGGGCAGACGGCCCGGCTGGTGACCGCCCTGAGGGCCGTCTGGCGGGCCCAGAAGAAGGGCGACCCGTCCGGGCTGGCGGACGCCCAGGAGAAGCTGGAGGGGCTGGAGAAGGAGCGGCCGGACTGGGCCCGGGTGGAGTTCGCCCTGGCCGTCGTCTACGACCTCCAGAGGAAGTCGGACGAGGCCCTGGCCAAGTACCGGGACGCGGTCGAGGACGGGGAGACGACCCCGGACGCGGCCCGCCGGCTGGCCGAGCTGCTGTTCGCCCGGGGCCGGATGACCGAGGCCGAGGCGGCCGTCCGCCGGCTGCCCGAGGGGTACACCGGCGGGGGGATGTTGCTGGAGAAGATGCGGACCCAGTTCCTCCTGGGCAAGGACCCGAAGGCGGCCCTGGCGGCGGCCGAGAAGGTCGTCCGGCCGACCTCGACCGGCTACGAGGACCAGATGTGGCTCGGGCAGGTGGCGTGGGCGGCCAAGGACCCGGCCAAGGCCGAGGCGGCCCTCCGCCGGGCGGCCGCCCTGAAGCCCGACCAGACCGGCCCGTGGCTGACCCTGGTCCGGGTGCTGGCGGCGACCGGCCGGCGGGACGAGGCGGCCCGGGTGGCGGCCGAGGCCGAGGGGAAGGTGGCCCCGGCCGAGCGGGGGCTGTTCGGGGCCCTGGCGGCGGCCGCCCTGGGGAAGACGGAGGAGGCCGTCGGGCGGTTCGGGAAGGCCCGGGGGGAGCGGCCGGACGACCTCCGGACCCTCCAGGCCGAGGCCGAGTACCTGTTCAGCATCGGGCGGCTCAAGGAGGCCCGGGAGGCGTTCCGCCGGGTCCTCGGGCTGCCCAAGGCGTCCGCCGAGGAGAAGGTGTTCGCCACCCGGATGCTGGCCGCCGGCCTGGCCGCCGACCCGGACCCGGCGACCGCCCGGGAGGCCCTCCGGGTGCTCGGGCTGTGGGACGAGAAGACGGGCCGGGTGAAGGACCTGGCCCCGACCGCCCCGGCGGCCGACCGGCGGGCGGCGGCCGGGGCCCTCGCCCTCCAGAAGGACCGGGACAGCAAGCTGAAGGCGATCACCCTGCTGGAGGCGGTCGGCCTGACCGCCCTCGACCCGGCCGAGCTGTTCCTGCTCGCCCAGGTGTACCAGGAGGTGGCCGGGCCGACCCACAAGCTCAACGTCCGCACGGCCATGGCCGAGCTGCTCCGCCGGTCCGACGCCGTCCCCCTGTACGTCGGCTACTACGCCGGCTGGCTGCTCAAGGAGAAGGACCCGGCGGCCGCCGCCCGGTGGGTCGGGCGGTACGCCGAGCTGCAGCCCGGCACCCCGCTGGCGACCGAGCTGCAGGCCCGGCTGGCGGCCGCCGAGGGGAAGAAGGACGAGGCGGCCCGGGCCCTGCGGGCCGGGGCCGACCGGCCGGACGCCCCGCTCGGCCTCCTGGCCCGGATCGCCGAAGACATCGGCCTGCCGGACGAGGCCGAGGGGC
>JAIEQO010000468.1 GCA_019747655.1 Gemmataceae bacterium
GCCCTCGGCCTTGCGGCGCAGCTCGCCGGCGTCGGCCCACAGCTTCTCCCACCCGGCCCGCTCGTCGGCCGGCAGCCTGGCCAGCCCGTCCGGGTCCCGGACCCCGGCGAGGCGGCGGTCGGTGTGCCAGATCCGCAGGGCCTTGCGGCGGTCGGCCATCGTCGGGTCGTCCCGGACCTTCGACAGGGCGTCGAGTTCGAGGGTCAGCCACCCGAGGGCCTGCCGCCGTAGCCCGGCCCGGCCGGCCTCGTCGAGCGCCGGCGAGTCCGGGCTACGGCCGCAGCCGGCGAGCGCGGCCGCCCTCGCGGCGTTGTAGCGAATCGCGTACGGCTCCCAGAACTGGGGCGGGGTGACGGCGAAGGCCCGGGCGAACAGCCGGGCGGCGGCGGCGGCGAGCTTCTTCTCATGCAGGCAGAAGTGGGCGAGCTTACCCCACTCCTGGGCGGTCGCCGGCTCGGCCGTCCCGGCGAACACCGCCGCCAGCTTGTCGTCCAGCTCCACCCACCGCTCGATCCGCCGCAGGTTTTCGGCCGCCTCCCGGGCGATGTCCGGCTCCTTGTCCTTCCCCAGGTCGCGGGCCTTCCGCAGCGGGCCGATCGCCTCCCGGTACGCCCCCCGCTCGGCGAGGAACCGGCCCAGGTGGTTCTGGTCGACGGCGGACTTGGGGTCCCGGTCGACGGCCCGGCGGTACGCCTCCACGGCCTCCTCGGGCCGGCCCTGCTCCTTGAGGGCGTGGCCGAGGTTGCGGTAGTTGTCGCCGTCGGCCGGGTCGAGGGCGATGGCCTGCCGGCACACCTCCTCGGCCTCGGTCCACCGCCCCTGCTGGCCCAGGCAGGCGGACAGGTTGGTCAGCGCGGCGGCGTTGCCCGGGTCGAGGTCCACTTCCTTCCGGTACGCCGCCTCGGCCTCGGCCCACCGGCCCTGATGGCTCAGGACGTGGCCGAGGGACGAGAGGGCCGGTCCCATCTCGGGGTCGGCGGCCAGGCTCCGGCGGAGTACGGCCTCGGCCTCCTCCCACCGCCCGAGCTGGACGAGTACGCCCCCGAGGTTGGCGTCGGTACAGGCCGACGGCTCGATGTCGAGCGCGGCCCGGAACTCGGCCGCCGCGTCGGCCCACCGCCCCTGGTGGAACAAGGCCGCGCCGGCGAGGTGGTGGCCGACCGCCCGGCCCGGGTCGAGGGCGATGACCCGGCGGGCGGCCTCCTCCCCCTCGACCCCCCGTTCCGCCTGGGCCAGCACCATCCCGAGGTAGGTCCAGGTGGCCGGCGACTGCGGCCGCAGGGCGACCCCGGCCCGGGCGTACGGCACCGCCTCGGCCGCCCGGCCACGCTGACTGGAGATGGCCCGGGCCAGTCGGATGTTGACCCACAGGTCGTTCGGGTGGGCCAGGTACCCGGCCCGGAGCATCTGCTCCGCTTCGGCCCAGGCGGAGACGGCTTCGAGCCGGAGGGCCAGCCGGGCCAGCACCGCCGGCGGGGGGAGCGGGTCGGCCGCCGCCTCCCGGGCCAGCCGCTTGAGCCCGTCGGCGTCTTTCGCCTGGACGGCCTGCCGGGCCCGGGTGACCAGCCCCCGCTCGTCGTCGGCGGCCTCGGCCAGCCGGCCCAGCCGCCCGGCCTCCTCGGGGCCGGTGACATCCGCCCACTCGTCGAGGGCGGCC
>JAIEQO010000931.1 GCA_019747655.1 Gemmataceae bacterium
CTACGGCGGCAAAGCTGACTGGTTGAGCTTGGCCTCCAGGCTGCGGAGGTACCCGTCCGGGTCACGGCGGAATCGGTGCCGATCGACCCGCCGCTGCCGCCGCTGGTCCAGTTCCGCACGCAGCGCCCGCCAGTCGCCCCGGTCCGCGGCCGCCAGGTCCGCCGCGGTCACCTCCCGCTGGCGGGTGGCCACCCCGGCGATCAGCCGGGCGCTGCCCCGCAGCACCAGCGCCGGCGACGCCCCCTTGCGGCCGGTCGCCCGCCGCTCGTGGTACCGGTGACTGCCGAAGAGCTGTTCCAGGTCGTTGTTCGTCCGCGGCAGGCCCGGGGTGCCGTAGCAGGCGAACAGCCCCGGCCAGTAGCTCCGGCTCACCTTCAGGAAGTGGTCCACCGCACCGCCCAGCGGGCCGGCCGCGGCCCGGTGCCGGCGCATCGCCCCGAGCAGCCCGCCCAGCCGCGCCCGCACGACCGAGCCGTCCTGCCCGAGGATGTGGGCGGCCTGGTGCACCCAGCCGTAGGCCACCCGGACCGGCGCCCAGAGTTCGGCCGTGGCGGCCATCGCCCGGTCGAGGAACCCCCTCAGCCGCTTCAGCTCGGGCGGGAGCCCCCTTTGGCCTCGGCCCGCCCGATGCTCCCGCTGATCGCCGTCAGCCGGTCGTGCAGCTTCAGCCCCGAGGCGGCCAGCGGCGGCCGCCCGTCGTCGGTCAGGGCGCTGCGGACCGCCCCGCAGTACCCGCGGACCGCCTCGGCCGCCGGGTCGGACCGGCCCTCGATGGCCCGCTCGATCGGGCGGACCCCCCGGGCCTTCTTCTTGAGCAGCTTCTTGGCGTGCCGGTCGGCCTCGTAGATCGGCCGGGCGGCCTCCCGCAGGTAGTGGAACTGACAGAGCTGGTACGGCACCCCGGGCAGGGCGCGGGCGACCGCCCACCGGATCGGGTGCTGGCCGTCCGACACCACCCCGGCGACCGGCACCGGCAGGGCGTCCCGGACCGCCCCGAGCAGCTCGGCCAGGTCGGCCCGGCGGGCCGACAGCAGGCTCTTGGCCAGGAGGACCTCGCCGCTGAGCACGTCCCGGATGACCCACAGGACCTCGTGCCCGACGTCCGGCTGGAGCCCGTCGATCGCGAGGATGACCCGCCCCTGGCCGGCGAGGAGCGTCTTGAGCCGGCGGTCGTCGGTCAGGGCGACGGCGAGGAGCTCGTCGTACCGGTCGAGCAGGTTGGTGACGGTCCGCTCGGAAACGCTCACCCCGCGGCCGGTGAGGTGGGTGCGGATCTCGGGGACGGACCGGTGCTCGGCGTACCGCAGGCGGCCGACGAGTGCGATCACGTCGAGCCCGAACTCGTGGTGCGGCAGCGCGACGCGGCCCTCGGCCTCCGGCCGGTAGGGCTTCTTGTAGGCGGCGCACCCGGCGTGGTGGCAGCGGCGGATCAGGAGGCGGAGGCGGGTCAGCCCGGCCAGGGTGGCGACCGTCCGGCGGTTGGCGTAGTCGGCCCGCATCCGCGTCCCGCAGTGCGGGCAGTTCGCCCGCTGAGGGGACAGATCCCGGGTGATGGTCGGGTCGGGCCGGGGTGCCGTCCGGGCCATCGGTCGCCCTCCGTGAGGAGGGGAGGCTACCCGATCACCCCCTCCTACTTCCAGTCAGGCTTGCCGCCGTAG
>JAIEQO010001068.1 GCA_019747655.1 Gemmataceae bacterium
CCGTGCAACTCGCCATGATTCGCCGCTACCTCCGGCTGCTCCGCAGCCAACCGGTTTCAGCAGACAGAACCTAAGCCAAGTTACCGTCAAAGACGGGGAGGCCGTTCGGCGTGGGGAGACCATAGCGAAAACGGGCAACTCAGGGAACGCAAGCGGGTTGGCCGTATCGAAACTCCACCTGCACTTTGAAATTCGGACATCCTCTGCGCGTATGGGCGGGCTTACCGGTAGACTCAACCCAGCTATCGTGCTCGGTCCCGAACCACCTACTGGTAATTGAGTGGCTCTTTCAAACGCCGTCCGGTTCTCCTGTACCGGTATTTGCTGTTTCGGGCAGCTGCCCCCGGGTCGGGTTCGCCCGGGTCGAGCGGAACGGCGATTGGCTCGAAGCCCACTGGCCGGACCTCATGCCCCGGGCCCGGAGCGGGTTCGTGGCCGTCGCCGGCCAGGAGGGGTTCGTCGCCGACACCCCGGAGGAGGCGTCGGCGTGGGCCCGCCGCACCCACCCCGACGACGACGCGGCCCCGGTCCGGTCCGTCCGCGTCGGCCGGGGGTCGAGGAGTGATGCGGTTCGCGGGTGATGAAGGATTACGTCGAGTCGTCCGCCCCCAGGACCGCGGCCGTCCCGGCCGCTCTTTGGACCGCCCATGAAGAGCGGCCGGGACGGCCGCGGTCCCAGGAGGCAGACCGACGTTCCCTATCGCTCGATCGGCGGTCCAGGTCCGGTCGGGTGGGCCGGACCGAGCCGCCGGCTCGGGAGGCCCACGGCGGGGCGTGCCGGGACCCGTGGGCCTCCCGGTCCGCGGACGGACCGGTGCGGCCCACCCGACCGGACCACGCCCGGACCAGCCGAAGGTAGGGTGGGTCGAGCGGTCGGGCTCGGCCGACCGCGACGGCCCACCATCCGTTGCCCCCGTGGTGGGCCGTCGCCGGTCCGGCGGACCGGCTCGACCCACCCGACCGGACTCCACCAACGCCCCGCCCCCGGCCCCGGCGTCCGCTACAGCGGGTCCAGGTCCGGCAGCCGCGGCCGCCGCTTGTCCGGCAGCCCGAACCGGAACGGCTCGTACCGCGTCCCGTGCCCGGTCCGCTCGGCCAGCCCCTCCCCGACCGCCCGGGCCAGCCACTGGTACAACACGGCCGCCGACGGCGGCTCCCGGTCGGCCGGCCAGTCGGCCAACAGCTCCTTGTTCGTCGCCGGCCGCGGCCGGGCCGCCAGCAGCCCCCGCACCGTCGCCCACTGGTCCCGGAACCGCTCGGCCAGCGGGTCGGCCACCGCCCGGAAGTCCGGCGTACCGGGCGCCCACTCGTACACCAGGGCGCCCGGCGTCTCCCGCCGCCGCGACAGCCCGACCAGCCGCCGCCGGGTGGCGTCGGCCGCCAGGGTGCCGTACCGGTGCAGCTCCAGCACCACGTCCACATACCCCAAGAGGGCCCCGCACCCGCGGGCCGAACTCCCCTCCTCCGACCGCCCCCGCCGCGGGTGGTGCAGGACCAGCACCGCCGTCCCGCCCGCGGCCAGCCGCCGCAGCGGGTCGAGGAAGTCGAGCAGGGCCCCGGCGTCGGCCTCCGTCCGGCCCGGCAGGAAGGTGGCCAGCGGGTCGACCACGAACAGGTCGAGCGGGCGGGCCGCCCGCCCGGCCTCGGCCGCCCCGACCAGGGC
>JAIEQO010000773.1 GCA_019747655.1 Gemmataceae bacterium
GGGCGTAACCGGTCGGCCGCTCAGGCGACGAGTGGCCATTCGATCCCCTTCAACACCTGTCGGTGCGGGTACATCCGTTGTGTCTCCCGCTCGATGCGGTGGCTCTGGAACGCCGCCCAGTCGCCGTTGATGAACTCGCTGCGGATGTCCAGCATGGCCTGGGCACCGGCCCTCGTCCACCGCATCCCGGACCGCTCCAGCCGGTCCTTCACGTAATGCCGGCACGCACCCTCGATGACACCGCTGGCGATCGGGTAGCCGGCCCGCAGGTACTCGTCGTATCGCATCCGACCCGCGTTCCCCGACAGGTACCCGCAGATCGTCCCGAGGGTCTTCTTCTTCGAGCCGCTCAGCCCACGGACGGTCCCCAGTCGCCGCAACCCGGCGACCACCCCCTTCACGCGCCCGCCCAGGATCCGCCCCACCCGTTCCCGGACGAACGCGGTCGCCCCCGGCGTCCCTTCCCGGTGGAACAGGTGGGCGGCCTGCCACAGCCGAGGGGTGACGTGGAGGATGTCCAGCACCTCCACCACCGCCCCCGGCACGTGCCGGCCCCGGCCTTCCCAGAGAACCTCCTGCCCGTCCATCACGCACACCACGGGCCGCCCCGACGGGTTCCGCCGGCCCAACTCGCCGGCCAGCCACCCGAACACGGCGTCGATCGGCTCCCCCAGGGCCCCGTCCGACGCCCGGCTCAACCGCCCCCACACGTGCTTGCCCACCGGCTCGGGCCGATCCGACCTCGAAGCCCCAGCCGGCCTGGGGTCCCGGAACAACGCGGCGGTCACCTCGGTCGCCGTCCGGGGATGCCGATCGACCGAGTACACCGCCCCGACGATCGCCATCCGCTTCTTGTTCGCCTTGTCCCCCTTGCCCCGGTGGGTCTTCGCGGGTGGGTCGTCCGGCCCCCGCCGCATCGGCACCCCTTTGCCGTCCGCCGAGACGACGAACACCTCGCCCTCGTCCGCCGGGGGCGGGACCGGCCGGGCGTCCCGGAACGACTCGACCGAGGCCGCCATCTGCCGGTGGTTCCGCTCCAGAGAATCGACGGGTTGCTCGACCCCGAGAATGTCGCGGATCGTGGCCGTGACCCGGGCGAATGCGGACTCTGCCCCCAGGGCTGCGTCCCACTCCTGGAGCAGGTAGGAGTAGTCGCTGCTCGGCAACTGGAGGCGGTTGTCCAGCGGGACGAACGCGATCCGCTGTCCGTCCCGGGTGCCGTAGCAGGCCCGGGCCAGGGTGAAGTCTCCGAACACCGACCGGTATCCCCGGGTGTGGGTCGTCGGGAGCCGATCGGCGGCCGAGCCGTCGGGCAGGCGGAGTTGATCCCCGACATCCCCGGTCCCGTGGAGTCGGAGGAACAGGGCGAACGCCTCCCGCCCGAGTTTGAGAACCCGGTCCCAAATGGCTCGCTCGACCTCGTGGGCCGGGCGACCCTGGTCGGCGGCGTGGCGGACGAACCCGAGCAGTTGGTCGGCGAGTGCGGCCAGGGACGGGGCGTTGCCGGTCTCGGCGTGGTGTGCGATCATGAGTCCCGGCCTTCCTGGTTGGGCGAGCATGTTGGTGTGGTAACCCATGTTCTCCGCCAGGAAGGCTGTTTCGTCACCCGTCGGTCTGCCCAGGTCCTTGTCAGGCCACGACTTCATCCGGTGAGCCCGACCGGTTACGCCC
>JAIEQO010000950.1 GCA_019747655.1 Gemmataceae bacterium
CACCGGCCCGACCCGGCCCCGTCGCACCGGATCGTAATCCCCCACCCCGAGCCGGTCGTCCGGCGGGGCGACCCGCTCACCCTGTCGGCCTTCGCCGAACCGCTCTCGCCCGACGCCGACCCGCCGGACGGGGCCGCCCTGGTCGTCCGCCCCGCGGCCGACCGGACCGGCCGCCGGCTGCCGATGCGGCCGGACGGGGCCGGGGCCTTCCACCTCACCCTGCCGCCGGTCTACGACGACTTCCTGTACCGGGTCGAGGCCGGGGGGGCGGCCAGCCCGTGGCACACCGTCCGGGCCGCCGACCCGGTCGAGCTGGCCGACGACACCGCCGTCACCGTCACCCCGCCGGCGTACACCGGGGCCACCCCCGTCACCCGGCCGGGGGTCGAAGGGGTCGACGGACTCCAGCACTCGACGGCGGCCTTCCGGCTGGCGTTCACCCGTCCGGCGGCGGTCGCCTTCCTAACCTGGCAGCCCGCGACCGGCGTGCCGGACCGCCCCGTCGTACCGGTCGAGCTGGGTGAAGGCGGGTTGACGGGTACGGCCACGGTCCGCCTCACGACCGACGGGGTGTACCGGCTGGTCCTGGCGACCGAGCCGGGCCTGCGGCAGTTGCGGACGGAGATCGCCATCCCGGTCCGGGTGACGGCCGACGCGCCGCCGCGGTTCGAGGCGTTGGACGGCGTGAGCCCGCGGCCGGTCGCCCGGCCGCCGAACAGCCGAGTCGAGATCGCCTTCACTGTCGCGGACGACCTCGGCGTCGCCGGGGTGGTACTGGAGTACGTCCCCGGGTCGGGCGGCGAGCCGAAGCGGGAATCGGTGCCGTTGACCGGGGCGGGAACACCCCGGGCCGAGGGGCGGGTCACGCTCGACCTCGCGGGGAACGGAGCCGCCGGGCAGACGGTCCGGTTCCGGCTCCGGGCGGCGGACGCCCGGGCGGTGCCGGACGCCAACCTCACGCCGCAGGAAGGGGTCTACCCGCCGACCGGTTGGGCCGAGGTCGGGCTTTCGGCGTCCACACCGCCGGCGGACCGGCAGGAAGCTGATGGCCTGCGGGACGCGGCCCGGGACGCCCTGCGGGGGGCGGCCGACGCGGTCGGGGCGGCCCTGGCCGAGGTCGAAGCCCTCCTCGGGTCGGACCAGTTCGCCGCCTGGCCGCTCGACCACGCCGTCCGGCTGGAGTCGGCCCGGGAGCAGGTCCGGGCCGCCGCCGGGCAACTCCACGACGCGGCCCGGGAACTGGTGCTGCGGCCCGACCTCCGGCCATTCGCGGCGGACATCGGAGCGACTGCCGACGGGCTCCACCGGACCGCAGCCGAGTGGATGGGCGACGCCCCGCCGGACCGTCGGGCCGCGCTCCGGACCGCCGCCGACCGGCTCGGCGAAGCATCCTCGCGGCTCGATGGGTTGACCGCCCGGGCTGATCGTGTGACCCGTGATTGGCTCGACCGCCGCCGGCTTGCAGCCGTCGCCGCCGACCCCCGGAACGTTGAAGCCCGCCTGCGGGACATCCTCGCCGACAGCGAGCCGCTCCGGCGGGCGATCCTCCGGTCGGCCGCCCGCGACGCCCGCCGGTTCGCCGCCGAGGCCGAGGGGATCGCCGACCGGGTCGGCCACCTCGACGCGGCCGCCCGCCACCTCGAAACCGAGGCCCGCCGGGCCGTCCTCGGCCGGCTCG
>JAIEQO010000637.1 GCA_019747655.1 Gemmataceae bacterium
TGGGCCGTCGCGGCGAGGGCCGGGTCGGCGGCGAACGCCTCGGCGTACAGCCGGGCGGCCAGCCCGTACTGTCGCTGGAGCGGTTTGGCGCACAGCTCGGCGAACTCGACGGCCTCGGCCGGGGAGGCCGGCCGGTCGGCCCCGGCCCGGACGGCCGTGAGCCGCCCGGCCAGTGCGGCGGCCCGCTCGGCGACCTCCAGGTTCCGCCGG
This sequence comes from Gemmataceae bacterium, assembly GCA_019747655.1. GTDB lineage: Bacteria > Planctomycetota > Planctomycetia > Gemmatales > Gemmataceae > Urbifossiella. The sequence continues at coordinate 211 of JAIEQO010000637.1, forward strand.
ACCAGCCCGTTGCTCGGCAAGACCTCGGCCGCCTCCCGGAGCACCGCCACCGCCCCGGCGGTGTCGCCCTGCGTGTGGAGCAGCCACCCCAGGTTGATGCGGGGGGCCGGGTAGGTCGGGAGGACGCGGGTCGCCGCCCGGTACTCCCCCGCGGCCTCGTCCGGCCGTCCGGCGTGCCGGAGGTGGAGGCCGAGGTTGAAGTGGGCACTTCCCACCTCGTCACGCAAATCCGTGTCGGCCGGGTGGGCGGCGGCCAGCCGCTCGCGGACCGCCAGGCCCGCGCGAAGGAGCCGCTCGGCTTCCGCCGGCCGGTCGGCCCCGGACAGGACGTTGCCCAGGTTGGTGAGCGTCGTGCCCAGCAGGGCTTGGTAGTGGGGGACGCCCGGGTGGGCGGCGGCCAGCCGCTCCGCGACCCGCAGGGCGTCCCGGTACGCCCCCTCGGCCGGCGCGGGCCGGCCGGCCCGGGCGAGCAGCCGGCCGAGGTTGAAGTGGGCCATAGCCAGCCGTTCCTGACGGGCGGGGTCGGCCGGGTGTGCGGCGGCCGACCGCTCCCGGGTGGCGAGGACCGCCCGCACCAGCCCCTCGGCCTCCCCCAGCCGTCCGGCGTCCATCAGGACGTTGGACAGGTTGTGCCGGGCGCCGGCCAGCCTGTCCTGGTACTCGGGGTCGTCCGGGCGGGCGGCGGCGGCCCGACCGTAGCCGTCGATCGCGGCCCGCAGCAACCGCTCGGCGTCGGCCGGCCGGCCCGCCTTGCTCAGGAACAAACCCAGGTTGAGTTGGGCGTCGGCCCGCCCGTTGAGGTACTCGGGGGTGTCTGGGTGGGCGGCGGCCAGCCGCCCGTACCCGTCGATGGCGGCCTGGTACGCCCGGGTGGCCTCCGCCGGCCGCCCGGTGCGGTCGAGCGAGTTCCCCAGGTCGCTGTGGGCACGGGCCAGGCGGGCCTGGTAGTCGGGGGCGTCCGGGCGGGCATCGGCCAGCCGCCCGTACCCGGCGATCGCCGCCCGGAGGAGCCCCTCGGCCTCGGCCCACTCCCCGAGGTCCTGCTGGAGCCGGGCGACCCGGGCCGCCCCCTCGGCCCGCAGGGCGTCGGCCTCCTCCCCGGCCCCGGCCGACCGGGCGTACTCGTCCCACAGCCCGGCCACCTCCCGGAAGAACGCCCGGTCCCGGTCGGTCACGGCGGCCTGCCGCCCGGCCCGGTCGGCGACCAGCCGGTCGGTCAGCTTGCGGAGGGCGGCCAGGGTCTTCCGCCGGGCGTCGTCCTTGGCCGCCCCCTCGGCCGTCTTGTCGGCCAGGCCCTCGGCGGTCTTCCCCTGCTCGGCCGTCACCGCGGCGAGGGCCCAGGCCGTTTTCCCCTGCTCGGCGGTGACGTCGGCGAGCGCCCCTTCGGCCCGCCGCCACTGCCACCCGGCCGCCGCCCCGCCGGCGAGCACCGCCAGCAGGACGGCCGACCCGAGGGCGAGTTGGACCC
>JAIEQO010000061.1 GCA_019747655.1 Gemmataceae bacterium
AAAAAAACTACGGCGGCAAAGCTGACTGGTTAAGCTTGGCCTCCAGCCCGCGGAGGTAGCCGTCCGGGTTACGACGGAACCGGTGCCGATCGACCCGCCGCTGCCTCCGTTCCTCCAACTCCGCCCGGAGCTTTCGCCACTCGCCCGGGTCCGCGGCCGCCAGATCAGCCGCGCTCACCTCCCGGAGCCGGGTGGCCAGCCCGGCGATCAGCCGGGCACTCCCCCGCAGCACCAGCGCCGGGGACGCCCCCTTGCGGCCGGTGGCCCGCCGCTCGTGGTACCGGTGGCTCCCGAACAGTTGCTCCAGGTCGTTGTTCGTCCGCGGCAGGCCCGGGGTGCCGTAGCAGGCGAACAGCCCCGGCCAGTAGCTCCGGCTGACCTTCACGAAGTGGTCCACCGCCGGGCCGAGGTCGCCGACCGCGTCCCGGTGCCGCCGCATCGCCCCGAGCAGCCCGCCCAGCCGCGCCCGCACGGCCGGACCGGCCGCGCCCCCCGCCCCGAGGATGTGGGCCGCCTGATGGACCCAGCCGTAGGCCGAGCGGATCGGCCCCCATAGCTCGGCGGTCGAGGCCAGCGCCCGGTCGATGAACCCCCTCAACTGCCCCAACTCGGTCGGCAGCCCCCCTTCGCCTCGGCCCGCCCGATGCTGTCGCTGATCGCGGCCAGCCGGTCGTGCAGCTTCAGCCCCGAGGCGGCCAGGGGCGGCCGCCCGTCGTCGGTCAGGGCGCTGCGGACCGCCCCGCAGTACCCGCGGACCACCTCGGCCGCCGGGTCGGCCCGGCCCTCCACCGCCCGCTCGATCGGGCGGACCTTGCGGACCCGCTTCTTGAGCAGCTTCTTGGCGTGCCGGTCGGCCTCGAAGATGGGACGGGCGGCCTCCCGGAGGTAGTGGAACTGGCAGAGCTGGTACGGCACCCCGGGGAGGGCGTGGCGGACCGCCCACCGGATCGGGTGCTGGCCGTCGGACACCACCCCGGCGACCGGCACCGGCAGGGCGTCCCGGACCGCCCCGAGCAGCCCGGCCAGGTCCGCCCGGCGGGCCGACAGCAGGCTCTTCGCCAGGAGCACCTCGCCGGAGATACAGTCGCGGATGACCCACAGCACCTCGTGCCCGACATCCGGCTGGAGTCCGTCGATGGCCAGGACCACCCGGCCCTGCTCGGCCAGAAGCTTCCGGAGCCGGCGGTCGTCGGTGAGGGCCACGGCCAGCAGCTCGTCGTACCGGTCGAGCAGGTTGGTGACGGTCCGCTCGGCGATCGAGAGCCCGCGGCCGGCCAGGTGGGCACGGATCTCCGGGACGGACCGGTGCTCAGCGTACCGCAGCCGCCCGACCAGGGCGACCACGTCCAGCCCGAACTGGTGGTGCGGCAGGGCGACCCGGCCCTCGGCCTCCGGCCGGTACGGCCGGCGTAGGGCGGCGCACGCGTCATTGTGGCAGCGGCGGATGGTGAGATTGAGCCGCGTGAGCCCGTCGAGTGTGGCGACGGTCCGGCGGTTGGCGTAGTCGGCCCGCATCGCCTTGCCGCAGTGCGGGCAGTTGACCCGCCGCGGGTATAGGTCCCGGGTGATCGTGGGCTCGGCCCGGGGTGCCGTCCTGGCCATTGGTCGCCCTCCGTGGGACGGGAAGGCTACCCGATCACCCGCTTCGCCTTCCAGTCAGCTTTGCTGCCGTAGAAAAAAAGTCG
>JAIEQO010000686.1 GCA_019747655.1 Gemmataceae bacterium
CGCCCGGCTCGGGACGGCCGCCCAGGCCCGGGCGGCGGCCGCCTCCGGGGTCCACTACGCGGCCGCCGCCCTGGCCGACCCGACGACCTTCGCCAACGACCTCGGCAACGACCCGACCGCCGACGGGGCCTTCAAAGAAACGACCGTCGGGACCGGGGCCGGCCCCCGCCAGGAGAGCCGGTTCGTCCTGGTGGCCGCCGCCCCGGACGGCAGCGGCAGCTTCCAGCAGCGGTACGGGGCGGTGGTGGACGAGGGCGGGAGGCTCAACGTCAACGCCCTGATCGCCCAGGACACGGCCGGGCAGGTCCTGTACGACGCCCTGATGAAGCTCCCGGGCATGACCGCCGAGGTGGCCGACGCCATCGTCGACTGGGTCGACGTGGACGACGACCAGCGGACCAGCGGGGCCGAGTCGGCCTACTACCTCGGGCTGGCCCAGCCGTACCGGGCCAAGAACGGCCCGCTCAGCAGCCTGGACGAGCTGCTCCTGGTCAAGGGCGTCACCCCGCAACTGCTCTACGGGTCGGACCGGAACCGGAACGGGGTGGCCGACGAGGACGACGGCCCCGGCGAGTTCAGCCGCGGCTGGGCCGACTACCTGACCCCCTACGGCCGGGAGCTGAACCTGGATTCCACCGGCACCCTGCGGGTGAACGTGAACGAATCGGAAGACCTGCCGGCGTTGCACCAGAAGCTGGTCCCGGCCGTCGGCCAGGAGGCGGCCGACCTGATCCTGGCGTACAAGATGTTCACCAGCTCGACCGTCCAGCCCCCGGTCCAGGTGAGGCTCAGCGTGACGGAACTCTCGGGCGGCGGGGCGGGGACCGCCGTGACCCCCGGCACCGCCCGAGCCCAGGCGTCCGGGACCGTCGAGCTGAGCGTCGAGATGAGCGGGGCGAGGGCCGCCGCCGGCGGGGGCGGTCAGTCCGGCGGGTCCGGGCAGGGCCAGGCCACCACCCCCGGGACGATGGCCGACCTGTCCGACGCGGTCAAGACGGCCCTGGCCGGCGACCCGAAGAACAAGAAGCGGCTGAAGTCGCTGCTCGACCTGCGGTACGTCCGGATCACCCTGCCGCGGGCCGAGGGGGCCCCCCCGGACGCCCCGACGGTAGTGGTCGACTCGCCGCTCAACGACTCGGCGAAGCTGAACGAGCTGCTGCCCAAGCTGCTCGACAAGACGACGACCACCACCAACGTCGAGCTGGTCCCCCGGCTGAACGTGAACGCCGCCCCGCGGGAGGTCCTGCTGGCCGTCCCCGAGCTGACCGAGGCCGAGGCGGACGCGATCGTCAACGGGCGGGGGCAGCAGCCGAAGGGCGACGTGGCGACGACCACCGCCGCCTGGCTGGTTACGTCCGGGGCGGTGACGCCGGACAACTTCAAGAAGATCGAGAAGTACGTCACCGGCCGGTCGATGGTCTACCGGGTGCAGGCGATCGGGTACTTCGCCGAGGGCGGGCCGACCGCCCGGGTGGAGGCCGTCGTCGACACCAACCAGGGCGCCCCCCGGGTCCTGTACTTCCGCGACCTGTCCGACCTCGACACCCCCCGGGGGTTCGAGCCGCCGGGGCGGTAGGCACCGCACAGGCCGGGAGGCCTGTGCCACCGGAGAACAACCACAGGCCGGGAGGCCTGTGCCACCGGAGAACAACCACAGGCCGGGAGGCCTGTGCCACCGGAGAACAACCACAGGC
>JAIEQO010000528.1 GCA_019747655.1 Gemmataceae bacterium
CGGGGGCGGGCTGGCCGGGATCGGCGGGGGCGGGTTCCAGGGCGGCGGGTTCGGGGGCGGGCTTGGCGGGATCGGCGGCGGGATCGGCGGGATCGGGGGCGGGATCGGCGGGATCGGGGGCGGCATCGGCGGGTTCGGCGGCGGGCTCGGCGGGTTCGGCGGGAACATCGGCGGGTTCGGCGGCGGGATCGGCGGCGGCAAGCTCGGGTTCGGCGGCGACTACGGCATCTAGCCCGGTGAGCGGGTCAGACAGCGACGCGGCCCGGGGTTTCGCCCCGGGCCGCCCGCGTTTCCCCAGGCCGGCCGGTCACTTCCGCTTCGGGCTCACGTCCACGGCGCAGGTCGCCGGCTTCACCTCGCCCCACGGGCAGCCCGGGAACGAGAGCGTGACCGTGGCCGCGTCCAGCCCCGTCTTCACCCCGTCCGGGACGGTCAGGTCGTCGTAGAACTCGCAGGCGTCGACCCGCCGGGTGAGGGGCAGCTTGAGCGTCTTCGCGGCCTCCCCGGGTTTGACGGGGGCGAAGGCGAACTCGGCCACCGGCCCGACGCCCTCGGCCAACTCCCGCCAGCCGAACGCGGCGAAGCTCCCCGGCCCGACCCCCGGGGTCCCGACCTTGACCTGGAACGGGCCGGTCAGGTCGGCGTTCGGTGCGGCCAGCCGCCCGGGCCGGGCCGTCACCACCCGGCTGCCGAAGTGCACCACCTGGGCGTCCTTCGGCGACTCGGCCAGCCGCAGGTCGGTCGGCCCGGCGAGCTGGAACACCGTCCCGCCGACCGTCAGCCGGAGGTACGCCACCACGTCCCCGCCGGCGGTCGGGATGGCGTGCACCCGGAAGTCGGTGTGGGTCGGCCCGGCCGGGTCGGTCAGGTCGCCGGCCGGGTAGACCGGGTTGTTGTCGCTCCGGGTGTCGGGCTGCGGGACCGCCTCGCCGTCCTCGGTCAGGTCGCCGTTGCCGTTCCGGTCGACGTACAACACCTTCCCGGCCAGCACCACCCACACCTTGAATTTGGCCTCCGGGCCGACCACCGCGAGCAGGTAGACCGGCGTGTCCGCGTACTCCGGCTCTTTCTTGATCGTCCGGTCGATCTTGGTCAGGGCGTCGGGGACGAGCGGGTCCGGGACCGGGGCCTCCGGCTCGTCCGCCTTCCGGAAGGTCATCACCTGCCACGGGGAGTCTCGGTCGGCGGTCTTGGAGGTGAGACGGAACCCGGCCCGGTCGTCGTCCCAGGCGAACAGGTACTCGCCCGGCTTCTCGTCCGCCTTCGGCGGCCAGCGCTCGACCCCGTGCCACCGCTCGACCGGGTGCAAAATCAGCCCGTCGGCCGTCGGCTCGTACCGGTACTTGGTGGTGAGCGACTGCCGGACCCCCGGCTGGGCGTGGGCCAGCACCCAGACGAGGTGCTTGTCGTCGACGAACCGCCAGGCGTGGGACCGGCGGACGTGTCCGGCCTCGACGACCTGTTCGGCCGCCCAGTACCCCCGGAGGTCGGCCGGGGTCGGCTTGGCGGTCGGGTCGGGCTTGAGCAGGGCGGCCGGCGGCTGCGGGACCGGCGGCGGCTTGAGGGGCGGGTCGGCGGCCCAGACCAGCCCGGCGGCGAGCAGCCCGGCCGGGACGAGGTACAGCCAGCGGGTCATGGCGGGTACGGCTCCGCATGCGAGGAGGGAGACGGCCGGCGGGACCGGCCCGGCGACC
>JAIEQO010000431.1 GCA_019747655.1 Gemmataceae bacterium
CCCGGCCCCGGTGCCCGGGCCGGCCCCGCCGGCCCCGCCGCCGGCCGGGTAGCTACTTGCCGTACTCGTCCTGCCACTCCTCGTACCAGGCCATCTGGATGGCCTCCAGGAGCTTCTCGTTCGACGCCCCCGGCTTCCCCTCGAACCCCTCCAGGTTGAGGACGTGCTGGTGCAGGTCGGTAAACCGGACGGTCAGCGGGTTCAGGGTGTCGAACTGCTCGAACAGCTTCTCGCCGATCTCGCGGCTGTCGGTCCAGGTCATGAGCAACTCCCGGTGGCACCGGCATTCCTGCCGGTGCGAGCCGACCGACACCGGCAGGAATGCCGGTGCCACCGTCACACCTTGTCCGCGTCGAGGGCGTCCGGCGTCGCCCCGCCCAGGGCCTTCCGGACGACCTCGTTCATCAGCAGGGTGGCCAGCGGGTTGGTGGCCGCGGCGAAGGCGTCCAGCGCCCGCTGGAGGGCCGGCAGGTCGTCGCCGGCTGCGGCCGCGTTGAGTGCGGTGGTGGCGGCCGCCATCCGGTCCCGCTGCTCGGCCGTCAGCCGGTCGCCGGCCTGGGTCAGGGCCTTCTCGGTGTGCCGCCGGTCGCCGGCCGCCTTGTTCCGCAGCTCGATCAGCCGGCGGGCGGCGAAATCCTCACCGGCCCGGTCGATGCTCTCGGCGACCAACTTCTCGACCTCCTCGGCCGACAGCCCGTGGGCCGGCTGGACCGTCACCTGGGCCTGAACCCCGCTCCGCTGCTCCTTGGCGGTCACGGTCAACAGCCCGTTCTGGTCCACCAGGAAGGTGACATCGACCTGGGCCATCTGGGCCGGCATCGGCGGGATGCCGGCCAGCTTGAACGTCCCGAGCGGCCGGCAGTCCCGGGTCAGCTCCCGCTCGCCCTGGTAGATGGCGAGCAGGATGGCCGTCTGGCCGTCGGCGGCGGTGGTGTACCGGGTGGTCGCCCGGGCCGGGACGGTGGTGTTGCGGTGGATCAACTTGTCCACCACCCCGCCCAGGGTCTCGATGCCCAGCGACAGCGGCACCACGTCGAGGAGCAGCACGTCCCGGCGGTTGCCGGCCAGGATGTCGGCCTGGACGGCCGCCCCCAGGGCGACCACCTCGTCCGGGTTCAGGTCGGTGTGCGGCGGGCGGCCGAAGAACTCGGCCACCCGCCGGCGGACATACGGGATGCGGGTCGAGCCGCCGACCAGGACGACCTCGTCGACCTGGGCCGGGGCCAGCCCGGCGTCCCGCAGCGCCGCCCGGCACTTGTCGAGGCTCCGGTCGATGTGCGGGGCGATCAGGGCCTCGAACTGGGTTCGGGTGACGGCGAGCGGGGGGTGTGAACCCCCCGGCGTGGTCAAGACGAACTCCGCCGTCTCCCGCTCGCTCAGGGCGATCTTGGTCCGCTCGGCGGCGTCCCGGAGCCGCTGGAGCAGTTCGGCGTCCTTCACCCCGAGGTCGATCCCCCATTCCCGGGCGGCCCACTCCATCAGCGTCCGGTCGAAGTCGTCGCCGCCGAGGAAGGTGTCGCCGTTGGTGCTGAGGACCCGGAAGACGCCCCCGTCGAGCTTGAGGACCGAGCAGTCGAAGGTGCCGCCGCCGAGGTCGTAGACGGCGACCGTCCCGGCCTGCCGGCGGTCGAGCCCGTAGGCCAGGGCGGCGGCCGTCGGCTCGTTGACGATCCGCAGCACGTCCAGCCCGGCGATCCGCC
>JAIEQO010000968.1 GCA_019747655.1 Gemmataceae bacterium
CCGACGGCCAGGGTCCCGGCCGCCAGCACCCCGGCCGCCGCCCGCGCCGGCGGCACCCGGGGCAGCCGCTCCCGCCCGGCCGCCGCCCGGACCAGCCACACGACTGTTCCCGACGCGATCACCAGCATCAGCCCGTCGACCGGGAACCGGTAGCGGTGCTGGCCGTGGAACACGACCGCCACCGCCGCCGTGGCCAAGATCAGGGCCTGGAGGATGAGAGCCGGGTCCCGCCGGCGGAGCATCCAGACCGTCACCGGCCCGATCCCGAGCAGGAACCCGACCAGGACCGCCCCGTACCCGGCCGAGTTGACCGCCGCCCGCTCCCGGTCGCCCTTCCCGAAGTACGCCGGGGTGAACAGCCGCCAGACCTTCCCCCGGGCCAGGTAGAACCACTTGTCCGGGTTCTCCTTGAGCCACCCGACGGCCAGTTGCTTGGCCGCCGCGTCCCGCCGGACCTCGTCGTTCGGCTCCCGGATGGCCGGGGCGTACTCCGGCAGGCAGGTGTCCCAGACGGCGTACCCGTGGAACAGCGGGTCGGCCACCACCACCCGGTTGTTGGCCTGCAGCAGCAGCGACCCGCCCCCGGTCCCGAACGGGATCGGGGCCCCCAGGGCGACGAAGTTCCGGGCCGCCCACGGCAGCACGACCAGCCCGGCCACGACCGGGATCAGGGCCGCCCGCAGCCACAGCCGGCGGTCCCGCCCGGCCACCGCCCAGGCCCAGAGCGGCAGGAGCGGGAACAGGAAGACGTACCCCGGCTTGCACAGGAGGAAGACGCCCAGGCCGAGGCCGGCGGCGGCCGCCCACCACCCGCCCCGGGGGCCCTTGACCCCCAGGCAGAGCCAGGCGAGGAGGGCCACCAGGAACGCCGCCTGGGCCTCGGACAGGAGGGCCAGGCTGTAGTAGATCGAGGTCGGGTAGACGGCGTAGGCCGCCCCGGCCACCCACCCGGCGGCCGGCCCGAACACCCGCCGCCCGATCGCCCACAGCACGAGCACGGTCAGCCCGCCGAGGACCGCCTGGGCGGCGTGCCCGGCCGGGTAGCTGTGCCCGGCCACGGCGTACACGGCGAGGTAGAAGAAGACCGGGGTGGGCGGGCGGTAGGCGGTAACGTGCGGCAGGAGCTGGCCGTCCGGGCCCTTCACGTCCGGGCTGACCCCGACGTACCCGTTGCCCTGGAGGAGGTTCCAGGCGACGGCGTCGTACTCGGCCACGTCCGACCCGGGGGCCGGGGGGGTGGACAGCCCGGTCAGGGCGGCCGCCGCCCCGAGCCGGACGGCCACCGCCACCACGAACAGGACGGCCAGCGGCCACCGCCGGGGGCGTGCGGGGTCCGGCGGTGGCGGCACGAGGCCCATTCCCAGGCGGCCCGAGCGGATCGGTACGGTCGAAGACACTGAATGTCGGGATTAATCCTACTACGCGGACCGAGGATTACAACAGGTTGATCCGACTTTCTCCCCGTCCTCAACGCCCCCACCCGGGCCCGGCAGACCGGCCGGTTGTGCCGGCCGGGCCGGGCCGGATATGATGACCCGCGGGGCCGGCCCCGGGCGGCGGGTTGAGCCCCCGGCCGGTCCCCGGTACGCTGCGGGTGGGGGCGAACCGGCCGGCCGTGCCCGCCCCCGCCCGTTCGCCCCCCACCCCCCACCGGCCCCGAGGGCCGGCCGGGGGCGCCGCCCCGGGCACCCCGGTCGACCG
>JAIEQO010000463.1 GCA_019747655.1 Gemmataceae bacterium
GACCGGCGGCGGGCGGCGAGGGCGGCCCGGAACGCGACCCGGTACAGCCACCCGGCGACGCCGTCGGCCCGGGCGATGGTCCCGGCCTTGCGGGCCAGCGCCAGGAACGCCGCCTGGAAGGCGTCCTCGGCCGCGTGCCGGTCCCGGGCGACCCGCCGGCAGACGCCCCAGACGAGCCGCCCGTGCCGCCAGACCAGCAGCTCGAAGGCGGCCTCGTCCCCGGCCCGGGCGTACCGGTCGAGGAGGTCGGCGTCCGGGGTCGACAGGACCCGCCCGGCGAGGGCCGGGAGGTCGAACGAGAGGGGGCGGGCGGGCATCGCGGCGCCTCGGGGGGTTAACCGTTCATTAGACAGGAGGGGCCGTCCCGGCGAAACCCTCCCGGAATCCGCGCCGGCCCGTCGGGCGGGCGGGTACAATCGGGGCGGCCGGCGGGGCTGTCCCGGCGGGCGGGGGTGCCGCCCGTCGGCCCGCCGGGCGGTATCTCCTCCCACACGAGGACGTGCGATGCGGATGGCGTGCGTGGCGGCCCTCCTGGCGGCCGCGGTCGCGGCGGCCGACGACAAGCCGAAGGGCAACACCAAGAAGGAGCTGGAGCCGTTCCAGGGGACGTGGTCGGTGGTCAAGATCGACAACAGCGGGGATGCGGCCCCGGACGACGCTCTGAAGCAACTCGTCCTGGTGGTCAAGGGGGACGAGCGGCTGATCAAGTCCGGGGACGAGACGGTGTCGAAGGCCACGTTCACGGTCGACCCGGCCAAGAAGCCGCCGGCGATCGACATCGCCGTGTCCGAAGGCCCCCTGGCCGGCCGGACGGTGAAGGGCATCTACGAGCTGAAGGGCGACACCCTGACCATCTGCGTGGCCGTGGAGGGGGACGGGCGGCCGGACGACCTCACCGCCAAGGAGGGGAGCGGGCGGGTGCTCCAGGTGTTCAAGAAGCAGAAGGGGAAGGACGCCCCGGAGAAGCCGTAGCTGGCCGGGCACAGGCAGGAATGCCTGTGCCACCAGGGAACACATCTTGGTGGCACAGGCATTCCTGCCTGTGCGGTCCGGAACCGGGGGGCTGACGCCCCCCGCTCGCCGCACGCCTCGCCGTCCGATCAGCCGCGGGGGCCGACAACCAAGGGGTCCGGGGCCAACCGTTCGGGGGCCCGGGACGACGGGACGGACGGCGACGGCTGTGGCGGCACGGCCTCGCCCACCCCGAGCCGGCCGAGCCGCTCCCGCTGCTTGCGGAGGGCCTCCCGGAGCTGCTCGGTGACGGCCCGCTCCTGCCGGTCCAGCTCCTCCTTCTGCTGCCGCAGCCGCTCCAGCCGGTCGAGGAGCTGGTCGAGGGTCGGCTCGGCCGGCGGCGTGGCCGGGACGTTCTGGGTCGGGATGAGGTTGACGGGCGGGGTTGCCGGCCCGGTCGGTGGGAAACCCGGGGCCGGGGCGTGTGCGGCCGGCGGGCCGCCGGCCGGGGGCGGGGCGGGCGGCTGGGTATGGCCGCCGGCGGCGATCAGCAGGAGGCCGGCCAGCGGCAGGGCCAGCCACCGGGTCCACGTCGTCATCGGGCACCTCCGCGGGTCAGGGACCGGGAGCGTACCCGAACCGGCCGGGGCGGGTCAACGGCGGTCGTGCGTCCGGGCGAGCGGGGGGCGGGGGGCCCCCGATGGGGTTGGCACAAGGGGGGGACGCCCCCCCCACGCCCCACCAGAACCAACCC
>JAIEQO010001110.1 GCA_019747655.1 Gemmataceae bacterium
CGTGCAACTCGCCATGATTCGCCGCTACCTCCGGCTGCTCCGCAGCCAACCGGTTTCAGCAGACAGAACCTAACCGCCCTGCACCGGCTCGAAGACCTGTGCGGCACGGCCGAGCGGCGGGAGGTCCTGGCCTTCCTCGTCGACATGGTCCAGGAGTCCGAGGCCGCCCTGTGGGGCTTCGACTTCCCGTTCGGGCTGCCGGTCGAGCTGTTCCCCGAGGGGAGCGACTGGCCGGCCCAGTTCGCCTTCCTCCACGAGTGGGGCGAGGAAGCCTACGCCTGTGGGCTCGAGTGCGTCCGCCGGACCCGGGAGCTGAACGGCCGGCTGCACATCCGCCGGGCCACCGACCGCGACGCCAAGGCCCCGTTCGACACCTTCCACTACCGGAAGATCTACCGGGCCGAGAATGCCGCGGCTATCTAGGCATTTTTTGGTATTCCGCTCCCGACGCACGCTTGGACACGCACGTTTCGCGCGTATGATCCACCGTCGCCCGACGGAGGGTCGTGTCTCATGCCCCGGAAGCCCGGCATCTGGCCCCGCAAGGGAACCCCGTGGTGGTACACCACGCTCGACGGCAAGCAGGTCCGCCTCTCCGACGACAAGCGTGAGGCCGAGCGGCTGTTCCACGAGCTGATGGCGAAGCGGGCCGCCGCTGCCGTCCCGGAGCCGGAGCCCGCACCGGCGCTGGGCGTCTCGTTCCGGAAGCTCGCCGACGAATACTTGAAGGCGACGAAGGGCGACAAGGTGGAGCGTGCCTTCGAGCAGCAGGTGTCGTGTCTGAAGGACTTCTGCGCGTTCCTCAAGAAGCGCGTCCCGGCACGGGACCTCAAACCCCACATGGTCTCGGCGTGGCTTCGGACGAAGGCGACGTGGGGCCCGTCGACGCAGGCGATCAAGCGGAAGACGATCAAGGCCGTCCTCAACTGGGGCGTGCGGGAGGGCCACCTCGGCGAGAACCCGCTCAAGAAGATGGCGGGCGGCGAGTCGCTCCGGCGGGACCGCGTCGTGACGCCCGAGGAGATGGCGAAGATCTGCGACTTCGTCTCCGCCGACTTCGCCGACTTCCTGAACGCCGTGCTCCTCACCGGGGCCCGCCCGTTCTCCGAGATGGCGCGGGTGGAGGCGAAGGACGTCGACTTCGGACACGGCACCATCACGCTCCAGAAGCACAAGAACCGCAGGAAAACGGGCAAGCCCCGCACGATCTTCGTCGTGCCCGAGTTGCTCACAATGCTCCGGGCGCGCGCGGCCCGGTATCCCGAGGGGCCGCTGTTCCGCGGCCGCCGCGGGAAGGCGTGGTACAACGGGAGCAGCATGAAGTGGTTCAAGGAGGTGGAGACCCGCCTCGGGATCAAGGCCCACGCCTACGCGCTCCGCCACACGTACATCACGAACGCGCTCATCCGCGGCGTGCCGGTGGAGGTCCTGGCCGAGCTCGTCGGGAACACCCCGCAGGTGCTCCACCGCCACTACGCCCACGTCGCGAAGGACACCTCGGCCCTGAAGGCCGCGGCGCTCAAGGCCGTGGGCGCGGGCGGTCACTGAAGGTAGGTGAGCTCTTCGTCGGCGCTGCCGCCGCGGGGGTCCTCAACGCGGCACGCCGAGAGAAGCGCGTCGAGGTCCTCCGGGGCGATTTGGTACTCATACCGTCTTGCAGTGAACCCTTATGATTCGAGCCTGGTGGCCCATCGGGACCCGATGGCCC
>JAIEQO010000392.1 GCA_019747655.1 Gemmataceae bacterium
CGAGCGGGCCAGGCTGATCGGCGTCCGTCCGAGGGGGGTGGGGTTGTAGATCAGGAAGAGGTCGCCGGCCCGGGTCTTGACCACGTCGATGCCGCTGTTCGGGTTGTGCAGGGCGGTCTCCTCGGCCGGCGAGAACGTCTTGCCGCCGTCGGCCGATTCGGCCCGGCAGACCTTCCGCGGCCCGTCCGACCGCATCAGGGCGACCACTTTCCCATCCTTCGCCACGAACAGGGTCGGCTGAATCTGCTTGAACTTCCCCGGGACCGGGAACGGGTTCGAGCGGAGCCACGTCTTGCCGTCGTCGGCGGACCGGTCGACGTAGGGGACCCAGTTCCGCGGGTAGCTCTCGACCGAGGTGCCAGCTAGGATCGTCCCGTCGGCCAGTTGGATCGGCTTGGCCCGGACCGGCCCCCACATCCCGGCCGGCATCATCTCGGCGGCCGACCACGTCTTGCCGCCGTCGGCCGAGGTGCGGACGAACCCGGTCCAGGTCATCGGGCTCGGCCCGGCCTTGTACCAGAGGGTGAGCGTCCCCTTGGCCGTCTTGAACAGTACGGGATTCCAGCACGGGAACCCGGGCTCGGACCCGACCGCGGCCGGGGCGGTCCACCGCTTGCCGTCGAACGTGCTGGCCCAGATTTGTACGTCTTTGGCGCCCTCGTCGGTCCCGCCGAACCACGCGGCCATCAGCCGCCCGGGCTCGACCTCCACCACCGCCGAGGCGTGGCAGGACTTGAACGGGGCCTTGTCGAAGATGAACACGGGCGGCTCCACGGATGGCCTCACGGCCGGGAAGGTTCCGGCTCGGACGGGATGTGTATGGTGACTCCACGGGCGAGCAGGTCACGGGGCACCAGCGCCCGATAGTCGGCGAGCCGGGCCGGCACCGCGGCGGCCTCCAACCCGGTCGCCAATACCGTCCGGTCGGTGAAGCCTGGTTCCCCGGTCTCCCGCGGGACGACCCCGGCCGCCGTGAGGAAATTCCGGAAGACGGCCTCCCCGCCCTCCTGACGCTCGGGCCACGTCTCCGCGTCCCAGATCGACAGCCAGGCAGAGAGCCGGTACGTCCGACCGTCCGAGAACGGTGGGTCGCCGTGCGGTTCCATCCCGACCACCGCCGAAGACCCGGTCCGGACATGGGACCAAATCCGGTACGCCTGCTCGAACAGGGTGCCGCCCGCCAGGGGGAGGGCGAGCGGGACCGACTCGCTCAACTGCTTGGCCTCGGCCAGCCCCGCCCCGACGACCTCTCGGAGTACCTTAATGACGTGGATCTTGCGGTCGAACGAAAAGCCGTACAGGACCGCAGAGAACCGGGCCCCGATCCGCCAGGCCCATTCGTCCGGGACGTGGGGCGTGGAAGCCCTTAGCCGGGCGGCTTCCGGGCCGTCCGGCCGGCCCTCGCGGCACGCCTGCACGACCTCCACCACCGCCCGGAGGTATGCGGCCCGGGCGTCGTCGCCGTGCTCTTCGAGCCAGTCGGCGTACACCAGCCGGGCCGTGTCGTCGGCGGGGTTCGCCGTCAGCACGGCCAGGAAGTCGTCTTCCGTCGTCATCGGGCGTCACCCGGTCGTGACCTGCTGCTTGTCGGCGTCCCAGAACACCTTGACGCCCTTGCGATACGACTGGTTCGCCAGGTGGGCGGCGGTGATGACCCGGTGGCCCAGCTCGATCGGCGAGTTCGGGTCCTTCCCGGCCTTCACGCTCTC
>JAIEQO010000353.1 GCA_019747655.1 Gemmataceae bacterium
TGATGCGTGGAGCATGGGGGAATCCTCGGTGAGGGGGAGTCGGGTCGATGGAGGGGCGGGGGTGTTTGCCTCGGCGAGCGGGGGGGCGTGAGCCCCCGGGGTGGTCCGGGCGAACCGCGACCGTGAGGGAGCGGGTGTCGTGCCCCATCCCCTCGCTCACGCTCGGGGTTCGCCAAGACATCAGGGGGCTCACGCCCCCCGCTCGCCCGGACCGGGGACGGCTCCCGCGGGTCACCAGTCCTGGCCGAGGACCTCGCCGCCGTTGCGGGTGATGGCGGCCGTCAGGGTGCGCGGGTCGATGGTCTTCTTGACCGCCCGGACCGACCCGTCGCAGATGGCGATCATGCACACGTCGCCCGTGCCGAACTTCAGGAGCTTCCGCATGTCCCCGTCCGGGTCGAAGACCAGCTCGTCCGGCTTGGCCCACGGGACCGCCTCGGCGGCCGTCACCGCCAGCACGGTTTGCGACGTGCCGTCCTGGAAGTCGGCCGGGAACTTGACCCCCTTCGCCAGCTCGAACGCCGCCCCCCGGCCGAAGAACACCCGGTAGTGGGTCTTCGGGTTCTTCGGGTCGACCTCCTGGTCGGGCAGCGTGTACGTCTTGATGAGCGTCTGGGAGAGCGGCTTGTTGTGCTCGCTGTCCCACGGCTCGTCGAGCTTGAACTGGCGGTACAGGGCGTCCTGCTCGATGTACGGCAGGAGGGCTACCCGCCAGGACAACAGCGGCTTGCCGTCCTTGTCCGTGATGGCGGCCGGCGGGAACGACCCGTGGGCGTCGGCGTAGTTGTGCATGGCGATGCCGATCTGCTTCAGGTTGTTGGCCGACTCCATCCGGGCGGACGCCTCCCGGACCCGCCGGGTTCCGGCCGTGAACGCCCCGCCGAACGGCAGGTCGGCCGGCACCCGGGCGACCACCCGGGTCTGCTTGCCGTCGGTCGTGTAGGTCGCCCCGGCCAGGCCGGCGTCGGCCGCCCGCAGGAAGGCCAGCACGTCCCTCAGGGCGGGGTCCTTGCCGGCGTCCGGCTCGACCTCCCTGGTCAGCCGCCCCACGCCCGTCCGGAGGAGGTCGGCCAACTGACGGAGGGCCTTCCCGGCCTCCTCGGCCCCGGCCGGCTGGTCGGCCGTCACCCGGACCTCGACGGTGAAGTCTTTGTCCAGCCCGACCAACCCGACCACCGTGTCGGCCTGGAGGAGGGGCTTGAACGGGCGGAAGTCGGGCGGGAGGTCGTCCCGGAGGGCTGCGGCCGGGAGGTTGGCCAGGTTGGCCCCGGCGACGAGGAGGTGCTTGCCGGCGGCGGCCTCCTTGAGGGCGGCGGCCAGCGGCCCGGCCTCGCCGGCCGGGCGGGGCTTGGCGTAGTCGTCCCCGAGCCCGCCGAGCAGGACCACGGCCGTCCGGTCGGCCGGGAAGTGGAGGGCGAACTGGCCGGCCCCGACGGTCTCCTCCAGCCCGGCGGACAGCTTGGCCTTGTCGAACTTGTCGGCGAACGTCAGGACGACCCCGACGGCCTCGGCGTCCTGCGGCCCCTGGATTTTGGGCATGAACACGGTGACGGTCTTGAGGTCGTCGGGGGTCAGCCCGAACAGGGCCTTGCCCTTGCCGGTCAGCTCGGCGTACAGCTTCGGGTCGGCCGCCCGGACGCCCTTGCCGATCGGCGAGGCGGACAGGCCGGCCACGTCGGCGTGGGCGAAGACGGCGGCGTCGGCCGGGACGTACCGCA
>JAIEQO010000781.1 GCA_019747655.1 Gemmataceae bacterium
ACCCGACCGCGGCCGCCACCAGCAGCCGGCCGACGCCCCCGGGCCGGGCCCCGGCCGCCGCGGCCACGACCCCGAGCGGGGCGAACAGGATCAGCTTGGTGAGGGCGTACTGGAGGACGAAGGCGTTGCCCCCGGCCTCGACCGACGCCCGGACCGCCCAGTCGAACGCGGCCGGCGGGCCGCCGAACCGGAACGGCTCCCAATACCCGACCAACAGCACCGCCAGCCACACCTGCCCCAGGACCAGCCCGGCCTCCAGGCCCACCCCCCGACGGCACAGCCGCCCGACCGCCCACCCGGCCATCGCCCCGGCCGTCCCGGTCAGGGCGTCGGTCATGCTCGGGAACCGCGACACGATCCCGAGCTGCACGGCCTCGGTCCCGAACGCCACCAGCGCCGCCCCTACGAGGACGGCCACGCCGTTCGTCCCGGCCCGGCCGCGGAGGTGGGCGGCCAGCAGCCCGGCCGGAAAAAACAGCCCGGCCAGCCGGACCAGCCCCCCGGCCACCCGCCACGTCTCGTCCGCGTCGGCGCCCTCGAACTCGGCCAGCGGGGTGTACGTCCCCGGGTCCCGCAGGTGCCGGAGCACGTCCCGGGGCGACCGGTCGAGGTCCAGCGGCAGGGCCTGGATGGTGGCGAGCAGCAGGACGTACCCGGGCAGCAGCCGGCCGGCCGGGCCGCCCCGCTCGAACCGCTCCCACACCGCCCCGACCGGCCGGGCGACGGCCCGCCCGACCACCACCCACCCGACCATGCCGACCGCCGACCCGAGGGTCTGGCACCACACGTCGGCCCCGGAGGTGAACCGGGTCGGGAGGTAGACCTGGCCGAACTCGACCGCGGCCGCGAGGGCCGCACAGGCCGGCATCAGGGCCAGCCCGCAAGCCAAGTCGCCGACCAGCCCCGTCCGCCCGGCCCGGCACGCCCCGAGCAGCCCGAACCCGAGCGGCACCCCGAGTAGGACGTTCACGACCGGGTCGGACCGGCCGGCCGGGCGGAGGCGGTGGGTCATGGCCGAGCGGAACTCGGCGACGGCGTCGTCGAACGGCACCGCCCGGAAGTCGAACGGGACCAGGCTGCCGTAGGTGGTGAACGCGGCCGACAGGAGGGCGACGAACCCGAACACCCGGCGGGCCCCCCCCGCACGGCCGGTCACGCCCGCCCCGGGGTGGGTCCGCCCACCGGTCAACGGACCGAGTCCGACCGCCATCGCACCCCCGCGAGGTGGTTCCGGGACGCCCGATCGCCCGTCCGCCGGCCGGTTCGTTGTACGAAATCCGGTTCCGCCGGCCGGCGGCTGGTCCCAACTCGGGTCCGGGCAACAAGCTCCGGCCGGGCACGGAATTCCCGCGCCGGGCGGAAAAGTTGAAGTAGAGTGGAATCGACCCGCCGGCTCGCGTCTCCCCGAGGGCTCGGAGCCCGTGAACGACCCGCTCATCGCCCGGTTCGCCGCCGCCTGCGGGGCCGCCGGGCCGCTCGCCGTTTCGGTCGGGCTGGCCGACGGCTCCCCCCTGGCCGACGGCCGGGTCGACCAGCCGTTCGCCCTGGTCGGCCGGGACGACGCCTGCGACATCACCCTCAGCGACCCGACCGTCAACCCCCGGCACGCCTGGGTCCAGGTGGTCGGCGGGCGGGCGTTCGCGGCCGACCTCGGCAGCCGGGCCGGGCTCCGCTGGCCGGACGGCGTCGGGTCCGGGTGGCTCGACCCGGCCGTCCCGGTCGGGG
>JAIEQO010000963.1 GCA_019747655.1 Gemmataceae bacterium
GAGCAGCCCGCGGCGGCTGGAGAAGTCCTTCTTGTGGGCCCGCATGTGCTCGGTCAGGTAGTTGATCCGGGCGGTCAACAGGGCGACCTGGACCTCGGGCGAGCCGCTGTCGGTGGCGTCCCGCCGGAACTGGCCGATGAGTTCGGTCTTCTGGTCCTTCGTGATCGCCATCGTTCCCGGTCTCCGCGAACTGAGCCGCGTCGTACTCCTGCCAACGGTTGACGAGACAGCGACGGTTACGCCCAATACACGATTACCGCACTTTACGGCGCGACGACCGCCCGGCAAGGGTGTCGCCGGAAAGTCGCCCGGGGCGGGCGGCGGTATACGCCCCGCTCGCAGTAAGATGGTTGCATGACCGACCGGAGCGTCTTCCTCCGCGCCATCCGCGCCGCCCCGGCCGACGACACCCCGCGGCTGGTGTTCGCCGACTGGCTGGACGAGCACGACGACCCGGCCTGGGCCGAACTCATCCGCGTCCAGGTCGAGCTGGAGCCGATCCACGAGCAGCTCGACAGCCCCCGCCGGCGGGGGCTGGCCGACCGCGAGACCGAACTCCTCGCCCGCCACGCCGACCGCTGGCTCGGGCCGGTTCACGACATCGCCGCCGAGTACCCGGCCTACGGCCCGGTCTTCCGGCGGGGCCTGCCGGAGTCGGTCAGCCTGCCGCTCGACACCTTCCTGGCCCGCGGCGGCGAGCTGTTCGCGGCCTGCCCGACGGTCCGGGAGGTGTGCGTGTACGGGGTCGCCGGCCGCGGGGCCGAGATGGCCGCCTGCCCGCACCTGGCCCACATCGAGACGCTAGAGATCGCGGACTGGCCGACGTACCAGGATGCGGGGCACGTTTTGTCGCTCGATCCGTCCCCGTTTGCCGACTTGGCCCGGCTCCGGTTGTGGCTGGACGGGAGTCCGTACGACCCGGCCGCGACGCTCGTCCCGTCCGGGCCGGAGTCGTTCCGGGCCGTCGAGTTCGTTCAGTTATACGGCGGGGAACGGCTCGACCCCAGCGGCGACGCATCCTGGGCGGCGATGTGCCACAAGAACTCCGTCAACGCCGCCGCGGGCCGGGAGGTCGTCCGGCTCGTCCCGCTGTTCGACGGCCGGTTCCCGATCGCCTCCGGGGTCGGCCACGGGTTCTACCCCGGGGTCAACGACGAGGGCGAACCGTACCTGCTGGCGGTCGCCCGGGACGGCTCCGGGATGGTCATTCACTTCACCCCGGACGGCCGGAACGAGGACTGTAGTACGTTCGGCGGCATCAGCCCGGCGGAGGTCGAGGCGTGTCGGTCGGCGGCCCGGACGATCCGGGTCGGCGAGGTCGATTACCGGTCCCACTTCGCCCTGCGGCGGTGGCCGACGTCGTACTCCCGCGACTACCTGGCAGACCCGTCCCACCGGCCGGCGGGCGTCACCGACCGGTGGTGGAACCACCGCGGCGGGGTGCTCAAGCGGTGGCTCCACCAGGGCCGATTCGTGGTCGAGTGGGACGGCCGCGAGTTCGTCCTCGACGCCACCGGCACCGTCGTCTCGTCCTAACGGACCCGGGGCTCGCGGCCCGGGCTACCGTCGGTCGCCGCTCCGCGGCTCGGGGGGGCCGGGGTCCCGGAGGGACGACCGACGGTAGCCCGGGCCGCGAGCCCCGGGTCGGGCCGCCGGGGGCCGGGGGGCGCGCCGCCCCCACACGAACCCCCACGGCGAGGGAGGCCCCACCCCCGGGGTGTGGGGCCGGGTCG
>JAIEQO010000121.1 GCA_019747655.1 Gemmataceae bacterium
GCGGTCTCGGCCGCGGCGGGGGCGTGCGGTTCGGGGCCCGGGACCGGCTCGGCGGCCGGGGTCGCGGGGGCGGCCGCGTCGGTGGTGGTCTCGTCGCTCATGGAACCCGACTCCGGGGGCCGCCTACCACTTCGCCTCTTGGACCGGCTTGTTCCCCTCGGCCCCGGGCGTCTTGCCCGGCAGCACCCCGACCACCGGCAGGCTCAAGAGCCAGCCCCAGAACAGGTCGACGGCCAGCAGGAAGAGGGCCATCAGGATCGTCGTCACCAGGACCACGACGGTGTCCTGGAAGAGCCGCCGCCGGCTCGACCACGACACCTTGTTCATCTCCGCCTCGGTGGCGATCAGGAACTCGGCGAAGGCCGGCAGGTTGACCGCCCGGTAGGCCACCCAGACGGCCGCCGCCAACAGCACGGCCGGGACGACCAGCCGGGCGTTGGGGATGACGGTGGCGACCCGGTGCGTCCCCTCGGGGGCCCCGTCGGCCTGGGTGAACGGCAGGGCCAGGGTCCACTCCTCGGGGATCTGCCCCTGGTTGATGAGGGCGTACACCCCGGTCGCCCCGACGAGCAGGATGCCCAGCAGGGTCAGCCGGCGGACCTGCCGGCCGAGGGCCCGCTTGTACGGGGCGGCGTGGAACCACCCCTGCTCCTCCAGCCCGACCATCCACCGGGTCCCGCGGGGCCCGGCCAGCAGCCGGCCCAGCAGCACGACCAGCGCCAGCCCGACGGCGGCGGTGACGACCTGCCCGGTCGCCCCGTCGAACACCCCGCCGGCCCACAGCCCGACGGCCCGGGTCAGGAAGAAGACCAGGCAGGCGGCCGTGATCGTCAGGAAGATGCCGCCCCGCAGCCCGACCGGCGGGTTGGCGCCGGCCAGCGACCGGCCGAACAGCACGAGCCCGACGAAGGCGGCGGCCTGGACGGCCACCCGGAACCCGTCGCCGACCCACCCGAGGGCCGGGGGGAGGGCCGGGGCGACGTACTCGGCCCACAGGGCCGGGACGGCGTAGAAGACGACCGCCAGGGCGGCCAGGACGTACACCGCCCCGGCCAGGCCGGCCAGGGCGAGGTTCGCCGGGCGGCTCGGGACCCGGGGCTGGGAGCTGGTCTCGACGGCGGTCGCCATTCTCCGTCCTTTCCGGGGCCGCGGGTCCGTCGGCGGCCCGCCGCGGCGGGGTCGGCCCGAACGACCCGGCCGGCCGGGGCCCGGGGACCTCCCCCCGGGCCGGCGGCCGGCTTTTCTCGCGGAGCGGGGCTACTGCGGGTGGCACGGGGAGCAGGAGCGGAGGGACTCGAACCCCCGACCGGTGGTTTTGGAAACCACTGCTCTACCAACTGAGCTACGCTCCTTCGGGTAGCGGCAAGGGGAAAGGGGCTAGGGGCCAGCCGAGAGAACACGGACGGATGCCGCCCCGGTTCTCGCTCGCCCCTTGCCCCTTGCCGCTCGCCACTACTTCTTGCCGGCCGGGGCGTCGTCGGTGATCTTGGTCACGACCCCCGACCCGACGGTCCGGCCGCCCTCGCGGATGGCGAACCGCAGGCCCTCGTCCATGGCCACCGGCATCCCGTCCATCAGCTCGACGGACACCTTGACGTTGTCCCCGGGCATGCACATCTCGACGCCCTCCGGGAGCTTGATCGACCCGGTCACGTCGGTCGTCCGGAAGTAGAACTGCGGCTTGTACCCGCTGAAGAACGGGGTGTGCCGGCCGCCCTCGTCCTTCGACAGGAC
>JAIEQO010001043.1 GCA_019747655.1 Gemmataceae bacterium
AACAGCGTCCCGCCGTGGGCCTGCTCGAACCGCCCGATCCGCTTCTTGTCGGCCCCGGTGAACGACCCCTTCTCGTGGCCGAAGAGTTCGCTCTCCAGCAGGTTCTCGTTGAACGCGGCGCAGTTGACCGGGACGAACTGGCCCGGCCGCTGGTCGATCGAGGCGTCGTGGATGGCCCGGGCGACCTGCTCCTTCCCGGTCCCGGTCTCGCCGATGATGAGGACGGTCGAGGTGGTGTCGGCGATGTGGCTGACCGTCTCGAACACGTCGAACATCTTGGGCGACTTGCTCAGCACGTTGAGGAACGAGTGGTGGCCGTGGACCTGCTCCCGCAGGGCCGCCACCTCGTCCTGGAGGAGCCGCTCGCGGAGGGCCCGGCGGCAGAGCAGGACCAGCCGCTGGGGGTCGGGCGGCTTGACCAGGAAGTCGTAGGCCCCCATCTTCATCGCCTCGACCGCCTCCGGGACCCCGCCGTTGCCGGTCGTGACGATCACCGTACACGGCAGCCGCCGGGCCTGGATCTCGTGGATCAGCTTCATCCCGTCGACCTTCGGCATCCGCAGGTCGGTGATGACCAGGCTGTACGGCCGCTCGCCGAGGAGCTTCAGGGCGGCCGCCCCGTCCTCGGCCACGTCCACCTCCAGCTTGAGCTGGAGCCGGAGCAGGGTCTGGAGCGACTCCCGGGTGTCGGCCAGGTCCTCGACCACCAGCACCCGCTGGGGCGGGGCCGGGGCGGTCGGGTCGGCGGCCGGGGCGGGGGCGGCGGCGGACGCGGCGGGCATGGGTCGGCCTTCCGGGGTTGCCACGGGCATACGCAATCTTATGCCGCCCGGGTAGCATGATGAAGGGCGAGCCGGCGACCGGCCGGGTACGCTACCGAACACAGGCAGTCCTGCCTGGGCCACCAGGAATCGGCGGACATGGGCGAGTTCTGGGGCCGGCTGTTCGACCACTCCGACTTCATGCCCCGCCGGCTCTGCGGGGAGTGGCCCGACGGGCTGGTCTGGCTGCACGTCGGGTCGGACCTGTTCATCTGGCTGGCGTACCTGTCGATCCCGCTGCTGTTGCTCTACCTGACCCGCCGGCAGGTGCCGTTCAACCGGCTGTTCGTCCTGGCCGCCGGGTTCATCGTGTTCTGCGGGTTCACCCACTTCGTCGACGCCCTGATGTTCAGCACCCCGGTGTACCGGTTCGCCGGGCTGC
Source organism: Gemmataceae bacterium (assembly GCA_019747655.1). GTDB lineage: Bacteria > Planctomycetota > Planctomycetia > Gemmatales > Gemmataceae > Urbifossiella. The sequence continues at coordinate 1,204 of JAIEQO010001043.1, forward strand.
TGAAGGCGGCCACCGCGGTCATCTCCTGGGCGATGGTGTTCGCCCTGGTCCCGACCATCCCCCGGGTGACGGCCATGCTGGTGACCGGGGGGCACGTCCGGCCGGACCTGGCGGCCGGGACGGCGACCCACACCCCGCTGCCCCCGGCCCGGCCGCGGGACTGGGCCCAGGGGTACATCGTCGCCCTGCTGGCGGCGGCGATGGCCGTCCTGGTCCGGGCCCTGCTCGACCCCGTCCTGGTGAGCGACCGGGCCTACGTCCTGTCGCTGCTGGCGGTCGTGTACGTCGGCTGGCAGTACGGGTTCGGGCCGGCCCTGGTGAGCCTGGTGGTCAGCCTGGCCGGGACGGTCGTGTTCTTCGTCCTCCCCCGGACGACCCCCGAGACGACCCTGAGCGACCTGCTGGCGGCCGGGCTGTTCTTCTTCTGCGGGGTGGCGTGCGCGGCCCTGGGCGGGTCCCAGCTGGCGGCCAACGCCCGGGCCCGGGCGGCCCTGGCCGACGCGGTCGAGCGGCGGACCGAGGCCGAGGCCGAGG
>JAIEQO010000101.1 GCA_019747655.1 Gemmataceae bacterium
CCGCCCGGCCTGGCGGCCCGGTCGTCGGCGTCGGCCCGGAGCTGGGCGACCTCGGCCGCCGCCCCGCCGTCGGCCGGCCGGCGGCAGGTCCGGCATCGGGTGGCCCCGGTGAAGGGGACGGTAGCCGCGTCGTACCCGCGACGATCCGTCCTCGCAACAACCGGCCGGCGCCCGGGGTCTCGGCGGAGAGCCGTTCACCCCCGGGTCGTTCCGGCGTTGACGCGGGGCGTGCGACCGGCCGAGAATCGGCCGATGCCTGGGCAGTCGCCCGCCGCTATCGATCTTCGGAGGGACATCGTGCGGATCGCGTTCCTGGTGCTGGTGGTCGGGGCGGCCGGGGCCGCCGGGTGGGGGGCGGCGACGTTCGCCGCCGGTGATGAGTCCCGGAAGTTCGGCCCGGAGTGGACCAAGGTCGGGAACTGGTACTACCGGGCGGCGGTGGTCGAGGTGTCCCACTCGCCGGGCGGGAACGTGTCCGGGTACCGGGTGCCGCTGGAGAACGGGGAGGTCCGCATCCACGAGACCGACGACGACGACGGGCTGACCCTGGTGATCCCCGGGAACGGCGAGTTCCACGTCCAGAAGGCCGGGGGGAAGGCGGCCCGGTTCACCGTCTGGCTGAAGGGGTGCCGGTACTACGACCTGGACGCCGACGGGATGGTCGACGTGGTGTACGACAACCGCGGCGGGCGGGGCGTCGAGTCGATCCTGCTCGACGGCCGGCTGGTCCGGGTCCGGGGCCGGCCGCGGGCCGCGTACTGGGTCCGGCCGGACGGGGCGATCCGGGCCGAGGGGTTCGACGCCGGCGTGAAGTACGTGTTCGAGAGGGGGGCGTGGCGAGAGGCCGGGCCGAAATAGCCGCCCGTGCATCGATCTGACGTTCTTTCTTCTTGTCGAGTTGTTCTGCCTCAGACGTGGGGTGTACATACCTCCAAGAACCAGAAACCCGCCGGTCACGGCGGCATCGCCGCATGGGAGCCGGGCCGCCACCGCGGGCGTTACCCGTCCGGCGTGGGGACCGGCCAGAACCGGGCCACCCCGTCCCGCCCGCCGGTCATCACCTGCAGCCCGTCCGGGGCGAACGCCACCGCCGGCACGGCCTCCGGGTGCCGCAGCGGCGGGCCCAGCGGCAGCCCGGTCCGCACGTCCCAGAACCGGACCGTCCGGTCGTCGCTGGCCGTCGCCAGCACCCCGGCCGCCGGCCCGGACCCGAACGCCATCTGGTTCACCCGGTCGGCGTGGAAGATCACCCGGTCGACCGGCTTGCCGTCCGGCAGCGACCAGACCCGGACCAGCCCGTCCTCCCCGGCGGTCGCCGCCCACTTCCCGCCCGGGTCGACCGCGACCGCGTTGACCGCCCCGGGGTGGGGGAGGTCCGGGCCGGTCGGGTTCCCGGTCGCCAGGTCCCAGAACCCGGTCCGGGACCCGTCCCGCTGGCCGATCAACACCCGCCCCCCGTCCGGGTGGGGGGCCAGGCACCGGGCGGCCGGCATCAGCCACTCCGGGCGGGGCCGGGCGGCCTCCCCGCCGGCCAGCCGCCACCACCCGACCCCGCGGCCCCGTTCGACGGTGAAGGCCGTCTCCCCGTCCGGGAGGAAGCCGACCTGGTCGGGGTCGGCGACCGGCCCCGGGAGCGGGGCCCCGGCCGGGGGGGCGGCGAGGTCCCACAGGCGGGCGCCCTTGCCGTGCCAGGAGGTGACCACCGCCCGCCGGCCGCCCGGCCCGACGGCCGCGAGCCG
>JAIEQO010000505.1 GCA_019747655.1 Gemmataceae bacterium
GCCGCCCGGCGGCGGCTGGCCGACCGCCTCCGCCGGCGGGGGGTGGCGGTCCCGGCCGGGGTGCTGGTGGCCGGCACGGTACAGGCCCCGGCGGCGGTCCCGCCGGGGCTGGTCGACACAACAGTCCGGGCCGCGACCGGGACGGCCGGCCCGATGGTCACGAAACTCGCAACGGAGGTCACACGGGCCATGCTGCTAACGAAACTCCGGGCCGCCGCGCTGCTGGTGCCGGCCGCCCTCGTGGTCGGGGTCGGGATCGCGGTCGCGGCGACCGGCCGGGCCGGGCCGGACGAGCCGGCCGGGAAGCCCGCCGCGCCGCCCGCGAAAGCTGAAGCCAAAGCGGACGACCGGCCGGCCTGGCGGAAGGAGTTCGATACGGTCTACGCCCTCAAGGACGGCGAGGTGCTCAGGCGGGTGGCCCCGCCGTACCCGGAGAGCCGGGTCGAGTTCTGGAAGGACTACTTCAAGGAGAACCCGCGGGTCATCGGCGAGTGCGGCAAGTGGTTCACTGTGCTCCGCTTCCGGGACGGCGCGGTGCACAGCGGGCCGGTCCAGATGCCGGTCATGCCCGAGGACGGGGTGGCCCTGACGTACCTGTTGGGGATGCTCGACTTCCCGGCCCAGACGGTCGAGGGCGACGAGGAGCTGTTGGCGGCGAAGGTGACGGGCGACTTCGTCCTGCGGGCCGGGGCCGACCGGGCGAAGGTCGCGGCCGCCCTGCAAAAAGTCCTGGCCGACCTCGGTGTGCCGGCCAGGCTGACGGTCCGGGACGAGGAGCGGCAGGTGGTCGTGCTCAAGGGGAAGTGGGCGTCGAAGCCGCTCGACGGGAAGGACAAGGACCACGTCGAGCTGTACTCCCAGGCCCTGATCGAGCCGGGCGGGGCCGGCAGCGGGTCCGGGCCGCTGCCCGAATTCGTCCGCGGGCTCCAGGGGTTCGTCGGCCGGCGGGTGGTCGCCGAGGTCGAGGGCGCCCCGAAGGCGGTGTCGTGGCGGCTCAACGTCCGGTCGCCGATGGAGAAGGACCCGGCGACCGGCAAGGACACCCTCGCCGAGGACACCGAGGCCGAGCCGGTCCTGCGGAACGTGTGCGCCCAGACCGGGCTGACGTTCGCCGTCGAGGCCCGGAAGGTGCCGGTGCTGTTCGTCGAGCGGGCCGGGCGGTAGCCGGGCCGGATGTCCCGGTCGACTTCGGGTCCGGCCTGAATAGTCGTGATTCGATCCGGGTGGGGCAGTTCTGCGTTGTACACTCCTACCCGGATGGTATGATGATGACCGTATCGCCCGAACCGATTCGGGCGTGCGAACGCACTCGTGTAGATTGATGTCGCCGATCGCCCACCCTCACCACGGTGGCCCGCCGTCTTGCCCCCCTGACCGCCTCGGCTTCAGGGACGTGCCGCGGCTCTGGCGGCTGGCCCGGCTGGTGGCCCCCGGCCGCACGACCGGCCAGTGGGCGGCCCGGCTTCGGTTCCTCGCGGCCGCGGCCGCCCACCGCCACCACGCGGCCGAGTTCGTCCGCCCCGGGCCCGGCCCCCTCGGCCGGCTGATCGCCGCCCGGCCGGAAATGGTCGGGGCGTTGATCTGGCCGTACCTCCACGCCGGGTGGGACGCCGGCACCCGGCTCTGCCGCATCCGGGAGCACTACGCGGCCGTCGCGGCGGCCCCGGTGCTCGACCTAGTGCCGGATCAGGTCGCCGGTTTTGCCATCAGCGGTTCAGGCTGGCAGCCGAAGTAGTCGCACACCCGCTGC
>JAIEQO010000983.1 GCA_019747655.1 Gemmataceae bacterium
CACCGCCCCGCCGACCGCCAGCAGGGCCAGCCCGGCGGCCACGTCGTACGGGTCCGACCCGGTCGTCCGGCCGACCGCCTCCAGCCCGGCCAGGGCGACCACCACCCCGGCGGTGAACAGCGCCCCGGCCGGGAGCGGGCCGAGCCGGCGGGGCAGGACGGACGCGAGGAGCTTCATGGCCGTATTTCACCACACCGCGGGCGTCCCGCCAACCACCCGTCCCGGGCGGTCCGGCCGGGCCGGGGCGTGAGGCCCATTCTACCGCCCCGGCCGGAAGAGGTGGCCCGGCCGGGGCGGATTCCGCGGCGTAAGTCGGCGGGTCAGCCGACGAAGATGCCGCCGGCCAGCCCGGTGTCGAGCCGCCGGAGGGCCGCCCCGGCCGGCGGCAGGGCGGTCGCCCCGTACGCCGTCAGCCACGGCCCGGACCCGGTCAGGACGTCGGCCTTGCCGTCCCCGTCCACGTCCCGCAGGCCCACCCGCACCCCCTGGGCGGCCACCGCCCCGGCCGGGGCGAAGTCGGCCAGCGCGGCCCGGGCGTTCGACTGCACCAGGGCCTTGCCCGAGTACACGGCCGCCCGGCCGTTCCCCCAGGACGAGGCCCCGACCGCGATGTCGGCGAACCCGTCCCCGTCCACGTCCCCGGCCGCCAGGAAGACCGACTTCCCGTACCCGGTCGGGAGGGTCTGGTCGGCGAACGCCTTGGCCGGCGTCCGGCCGGCCCCGAGGGTCGTCCCGTCCCACCCGAACACGCCGGGCCCGGCCGCGTACCCGCCGGACGCCAGCAGGTCGGCCCGCCCGTCCCCGGTCACGTCCCCGAGGGCCACCTCGGCGTACCCCTGGTAGCCGGCCTTCGGGCCGGCGGCGAAGTCGGCCAGCCTGGCGAAGTCCCGGCCGCGGATCAGCCGGGCCCGCGGGGAGCCGCCCTCGGCCGTCCCGACGGCGACGTCGGCCACCCCGTCCCCGTCCACGTCCCCGGCCGCCACCGACGTCAACCCGGAGTAGTACCCGGCGACGATCAGGTTCGGGCCGACCGCCCCGGTCGCCCCGTCCACCACCCGGACCTGGGCCCACGTCCCGCCGGCCGTCCCGGCCACCACGTCGGCCACCCCGTCCCCGGTCACGTCCGCCACCGCCACCCGCACCCCGCCCGTGTAGGCGGCGCCGAACGGCTGGGCCGTGCGCTTCACCGTCCCGTCCGGGTTGTACAGGGTGACGGTGGCGACCGGCCCGCCCCCGGTCCCGACCGCGTAGGGCTTCGCGCCCCCGGCCGGCGGCGGGGTGGTGGCCGTGACCGTCACCACGAACGACCGGGCGGCGGTCAGCCCGCCGGCGTCGGTCACCGTCAGGGTGACGGTCGCCGCCCCGGACCGCCCGGCCGCCGGGACGACGGTCACGGTCCGGCTCCCGCCCGACCCGCCGAGGACCAGCCCGGCCGCCGGCACCAGCGTCGGGTCGGACGAGGTGGCGGTCACGACCAGGCTGCCGGCCGGGGTCTGGGCATCGGCCACGGTGAACGCCAGCGCCCCGGTCGTGCCGTTCGCCGGGACCGACTGGTCGGCCACCGCGGTCATCGTCGGGGCGGTGTTCGCGGCCGCCGCGGCGGCCCCGGTGCCGAGCGTCCCGGCGGCCGGCGGGGTGACGAGGGCCGGGCCGGCCCCGGACTCGTCGGCCCCCGCGTCCGGGGTCCCGGTCCGGGCGTTCCGGTCTTAGTCGTCGGCCAGCCCGGCGACGACCCGGCCGGCGTTCACCG
>JAIEQO010000038.1 GCA_019747655.1 Gemmataceae bacterium
GGGCGGGGCGGTCGGCCGGCGGAAGGCGGCCGCCGCTCGGGCCGCCGGGGCGGCGGTGCGGGTGGTCGACCCGCGGGTCGCGGACGACCCCACGCCCGGCCCCTCCCCCGCGGGGGGAGGGGAGCAAGACGTGGGCCGTCCGGTTTTGTCCCCCCTCTCCCTGTGGGGGAGGGGGAAGGAAAGGGGGTGGGGAGAGGAAGGGGGTGGGGCCTCTTCCGGGCCGGGGGAGGGGTCTCCGGTGGAATGGCTGCCCGAGCCCTACCGTCCCGACCACCTCTCCGGGGCCGCCCTCGTGTTCGCCTGTGCGACGCCGGAGGTCAACGACCGGGTGGCGGCGGACGCGAAGGCCCGGGGCGTGTGGGTGAACGCGGCGTCGGACCCGGCCGCCGGCAATATCGTCCTGCCGGCGGTCGTCCGCCGGGGCGGGCTGACGCTGGCGGTGAACACCGGTGGGGCGTCGCCGGCGCTGGCCCGCCGTATCCGGGAGAAGCTGGAAGCGGAGTTCGACGAGTCGTTCGCCGAGTGGGTGGCGCTGTTGGACGAGGTCCGGGCTGAGGTGCTGGCGGCCGTCCACGACCCGACCCGCCGGCGGGAGCTGCTGGACGGATTCGCCGACTGGCCGTGGCTGGAGCGGCTGCGGGCCGAGGGTCCTGACGCCGTCCGGGCCGCGATGCGGGCGACGCTCCCGTAGGGTCGGTTATAATGACCGGGCCGGCCCGCCACCCGCCGAGGTCCCGCCGCCCCGATGACGGTCTCCCCCCTCCAGGGCATCACCCACGCCTGCTTCGGGCTGAGCTACCTGCTGGCCTTCGGGCTGGAGGTCGCCCGGCTGTTGTGGCCGGCCGCCGGGTGGCGGGCCGCCGCCCTCGCCGCCGGGGTCGCCGGCTTCTTCGCCCAGACGGTCTACCTGTTGCTCCACCACCCGACCCCGGCCGCCCCCTACGGGTCGCTCCTCCTGCTCGCCTGGGTCCTCGCCCTGTTCTACCTGTACAAGACCGTCCGCGACCCCAAGCCGGTGTGGGCGGTGTTCGTGCTGCCGGTCGTCCTCGGCCTCGTCGGGCTGTCCCTGGCCCTGGCCGCGTCGTCCCCCGACCTGCCGCCGCTCGACATCCCCGGCTGGCTCCACGGCGACCGGTTCTGGGGCGTCGTTCACGGGTCGCTCGTCCTCCTCGCGGCGATCGGGGTGAGCGTGGCGTTCCTGGCCAGCGTCATGTACCTGGCCCAGGCCCGGCGGGTCCGGCGGAAGGTCAACCCGAACCGGGTCGTCCCGCTCCTGAGCCTCGAACGGCTCGAACGGACGAACCGCCACGCCGTCAACTGGGCCTTCCCGCTGCTGACCGCCGGGCTCCTCGTCGGGTCGTTCTTGCTCCGGGGCGACTACGACGCCGAGAGCTGGCTGTCGCTCAAGGTCCTCAGCACCGGCGGGCTCTGGGTGGTGTTCCTGGTGCTGGTCTACCTGCGGTACGCGGCCGATGTCCCCGGCCGGCGGCTGGCTTGGCTGTCGATCCTGGCCTTCGGGTTCCTGCTCGTCGCCCTCGGGGCGGCGCATCCGTTCGTCGCCGGGGGGGCCGGCCGATGAACCTCCGGGCGATCGGCTGCAACGTCGCCTCGGCGGCGGTGGAATTCCGCGAGAAGCTGGCGTTCGACGACGCCAAGCGGGCCCGGGCCCTGGCCGAGTTGGCCGCCCGGTACGGGGCCGAGGCCGTCGTCCTCGGGACGTGCAACCGGGTCGAGCTGTACCTGGCCCGGCCGGAG
>JAIEQO010000765.1 GCA_019747655.1 Gemmataceae bacterium
CCTCCCGGGGGCCGGTCCGGTTCGGTTGGGGCCCACCCCCGGCTGGTGTCTTCCCCCCGGGGGGGGGGCCCCCCCCGACGCTCACCGGCCTTTCTCACCCCTTCATTCGATTCCAGTCGGCCCGCCGGCCCGGCCGATAACCTGTACGGGTTGTACCGCCTGTACGGGGACGCGGCCGTGGCACACTCCGCCCAGACCTCCGCCGACGCCGCCCGGGTCCGCCGGTTGGCCGTCCGGTACGCCCGCCGGGTCAACCGGCGGTGGGACGCCGTCCGGACGGACTTACTCGCCCGCCGGGTGGCCCTGGACGAGGCCCGCGGCCGGCTGTCGGCCGAGGTCGCCCAGTTCGGCATCGCCCGGTCCGAGTTCCAGGTCCTCGCCGCCACCGTCCGCGACCGGCTGAAGCACGAGGAGGCCGCCCTCGACGGCCAGCGGCGGCGGGCCGCCGCCGAGTGGGCCGAGACCACCGATTACTTCGAGCAACAGGAAAAGACCCTGACCGCCCGGGCGGCCGACCTGGCCGCGAAGGAGCGGTCGCTTTCGGTCATCCGGGCCGACGCCCAGGACGCCGTCACCGCCCTGCGGGCCGAGGCCGCCGGGCTGGAGGCCCGGGCCCACCACGCCCGTGAAGTCCTCGACGACCTCGAACGCAAGCGGGACGCCCTCCACGCCGAGATTCTCGGCACGGCCGTCCTGCCGTTCGCCGAACCGCCGCCGGGCACGCTCGTCCCGCTCGACCGCGCCATCGACCGCGACCTGACCGAGTGGGCGGCCGACCTCGACGCCCGGGAGAAGCAACTGGCCCAGGACCGGGCCGGGCTGGTCGCCGTCAAGGCCGGGCTCGACCGGCAGGCGACGGCACTCGCGGACGACCGGCGGGTGCTGGCCGAGCAGTTCGTGCAACTGGCCACCGCCCGGGCCGAGTGGCAGGAGGCCGAGCGGCGGACGGTCGGGGAGATGGAGGACCTGGCGGCCGCCCTGCGGGTCCGCGAGCAGGACCTGGACGCCCGGGAGCAGCGGGTCATCAAGGCCGACGGCCGGCGGCGGGAGGACGCCTACGAGCTGTGGCAACTCCGGCTGCGGCTGGAGGCGTGGCAGGGGAAGCTGACCGCGACCGACCAGCGGTGGCACGCCGAGCGGGAGGCCCGGGACGCGGCCCTCGACAAGCGCGAGAAGGCGTTGGCTCATCGGGAGGCCGAGGTCGAGGGGGTGTTCGGGAAGTGGGAGCAGGCCCGGGGGCGGGAGCGGGAGCGGCTGCGGACGGAACTCCTCGGCTGGGCCGACGACCGCGACCGGATGGCGAAGGCGGTCCGCGAACACGACGACCGGGTGAAGGAGCTGGCGGCCGAGCTGGTCGGGCACGCGGCCCGGGCGCTGGCGGCCGAGGAGGCCCTGGCCGAGGTCCGGCCGGACGCGGAGCTGGGCAAGGACCGGCGGCTGGAGCTGGTGCGGCGGGAGTGGGAGAAGCGGTTCGCGGCCTTGCGGGCGGAGGCCGACGCCCGGCGATCGGCGGCGGCCGCGGAGGCGGCCAAGCTGGACGGCCGGTACAAGGAGTTGCAGACGCGGCTGGCGGAGGTGGTGGAGCGGGAGGCGGAGTGGGGGAACAAGGGGGGGGCGGCGGAGCTGGCCGGGCTGTTGGCCGGCGGGGTGGTGCCGACGGAGCCGGCCGCGGCGGCGGACGAGGCGGCGGCCCGGCGGGAGGCGGCCGAGCTGTCGGCCCTGCGGCGGGAGGTGGAGCGGATGGCGGCGGTGCTGTGG
>JAIEQO010000542.1 GCA_019747655.1 Gemmataceae bacterium
GATCCGCGTGGAGATCAGGGGGCTCACGCCCCCCGCTCGCCAAGACGGCTTCCCGGCTCCGCCGCCGGGCGGCCCGCTTCCGGGCCTCCCGGGCGACGCGGACGGCCACCCCGTACAGCCAGTTCCCGACCGCCTCCCGGGGCCTCACGTCGGCCGCCCGCCGGGCCAGGACGACGAACGCCGCCTGGACGGCGTCCTCGGCGTCCTGGTGGTGGCCGGTCAGCTTCCGGCAGACGGCGAACACCATCGGCCCGTGCCGGGCGACGAGGTCGGCGAACGCGGCCGGGTCCCGGGAGGCGACGAACGCCCCGAGGAGCCGGCCGTCGGACGGCTCCTCGGCCGGGGCGAGGGCCCGGCCGAGGCGGGCGACGGCGGCGGACAGCCCGGACGGCGGCATGGGGGTCTCCGGGGCCGGCCCCGCGCCGGCCCACCCCTATTGGGCGCGACCCGGCCGGGCCTTCGACCCCGGAGGCCATTTTCCCGGATTTCGGCGGACGTGGAACGCGAAAACCCCGCCCGGCAGCCGGGCGGGGTTCGGGGCGGGCACGACCGGGCCGGCTACCGCCAGTCCGGGGCCCCGAGGACGTTGCGCCACGACCCGTCGCACTTGACCGACAGGACCGTCTTCGGGTTCTTCCCGTCCGGGTCGCACACCACCAGGTGCGAGTCGGTCGGTGCCCCGTCGGCCCCCGCCTCGTGCCACACGTAGGCGATCCTCTTCCCGTCCGGCGACCAGCAGTAGTCCTGGGACGCGACGGTCCGGTCGGGGTACCCGTCGACCCGGGCTGCCTGGCCGGTGGCCACGTCGGTCAGCACCAGCGTCTGGACCGCCGCCGGCGGCACCCCCAGCCCGCCCGGCGGCCGCGCCTGCCCCGTGGCCTGCAGCGTCAGCAGCCGCTTCCCGTCGGGCGACGGCGACCCGAACTGGGGGCCGGGCTGGCCGGTCGACGCCCACGCCTCGGTCCCGTCCGGGTTCATCAGGTGGACCCCGGACCGCGGCCGCCCGGGGGCGTTGTCGACGCTCTGGGTCACCAGCTTGTCCCCGGCCGTCCAGCCGGTGACCATGTGGCCGGCGGGCAGCTTCAGCTCGGTCTTCTTGCCCGTCTTCACGTCGACCAGGGAGTGGTTGTACTGCGGACCCGGCCCCCCCGCCTCGCCCGGCTCGGAGACGGCCAGCCGGGTGCCGTCGGGCGACCAGCAGAACCCGCGGGCCTCGACCCCGAGGTCCGTCCCCGGCTCCGGGTCGGTGAGCTTGCGGACGTACAGCTTGAACCGCGGCAGTTGCCCGGCCGGCGGGTCCGCCGGGCCCACCCGGATGACGGTCGCGTAGGCCGCCCCGTCGGGCGACAGCCGGGCCCGCCCGGGCCGGAAGTCGCCCAGGTTGGCGGTGAGCTGCTTCTCGGCCTTCCCGTCCGGGTCGATCAGGACCAGGTGCCCGCTCTTGAGGATCAGGATTCTGTCCAACCCCTTCGGCCGGGGCTTCGGGTCGGCCTTGGCGGCCGGCTTGGGGGCCTCGGCTGGCGCGGGGGCGGGCTTCGGCGGGCCCGCGGCCAGGCCGTAGCCCAGGGCCCCGGCCGCCAGCACGGCGACGGCGGCGAGCAGCTTGAGTTTCGGAACGAGCATGGTTCGGGCCACTCCGTTCGACAGGGCCGCGACCGCGGCCGGGACCGCCTCCGGAGACACCCCGGCCGCCACCGCCCGGGCCATCAGGTCGGCCGGGACCGCCGCGGCCGCCAGCCCGGCCAGGGCCGGGGCCACCCCGC
>JAIEQO010000753.1 GCA_019747655.1 Gemmataceae bacterium
GACGGCCGGGGCGATGGCCCGCGAGCTGGAGCTGTGCCTGCGGCCGGCGACCCGCGAGCTGCTCCGGCCGGCCCCGGGCGGGTGGCGGGCGACCGCCCGCCGCTACCCGGTCCTCACCGTGGTTGTGGCCGGGGTCGTCCCGAACCTGCTCGCGTCGCTCTTCAGCATCGCCTACAACGAGGTCGCCATCATCGGCCGATGGGGCGAGGAGGCCCGGGCCGCGTTCGGGCGGATCATCCCGGTCATCAACGGCGTCCTGTTCCCGGTCGGGACGGCGCTGGTGGCGGCGGCCGCGTGGCCGGTGTCGGCCGGTCTACGAGCCCCCGATCCCCTGAACCCTGACGACACGGCCCGGCGGCGGGTCCGGGCGCTGGGCCTCGGACGGATCACGGCCGCGGTCTGCTCGGGCTGCTGGCTGGTGGCCGGGGCGATCTGGCCGGTCGCGGTCTGGGCGGTCGCCGGCCCACACCCGGAAGGACTCCAGGCGTACCTGCACTTCGTCGTGTCGCTGATCGCGTGCGGGCTGATCGCCGCCGCCTACCCGTACTTCCTCATCACGTTCGTGGCCGTCCGGGTGTTCGTCCCGGCCCTGCTCGGCCCGGAGGGACCGACCCCGACCGACCGGCCGGCCCTCCGCCGGGTCGAGCGGGAGCTGGGGTTCTTCCGGGCGGCGGCCGCGGCCGTCCCGTTCCTGGCGGTCGCCCTGATCGGGTCGCGGGGAGCGGAGACCTGGGCCGTGGTGGTCCTCAGTCTCGCCGGACTGCTCGGGGTCGGGATCGCTTACTTCCTCGAAGCCCGGACCCGGGCCGACCTCGCCGCCCTGGCCGAGATCCCGTTCCCGGACGCGCGGTAGCCGGTTCACTTCAGGCCGAGGAGGACGAGGGCGGCCCCGCCGAGCCCGACGGCCGTGCCGGCCGCCCCGCAGATGGCCCCGAGGAAGTACGCCCGGACCACTTCGGTCGCCGCGTCGAAGGCGTTGGTCGTCATGGTCGGGTCCCCCGGCGGGCCGCGGCGGGGGTTGTTCTCGCCGCCGGCCTTACCCGCCTGAGCGTGGGGCCGGCCGGGGTGTTACGGGGTGGCTCGGAAAAGGCGGGAAATGGCGTCGTGGGGGTGTGGGGTGCCCCGGAGGGTCGGGCGGGCTCGGCGGACCCAAAACCGGCAGTGGTTTGGAGATGGGTGCGATTCGGCCCGGCCCCGGCACCCCCGTTGCGACACTTGGTTGGGCCGGGCGATCGTCGGGGCGCACGCCCCCGCCCGGCTCCCGACCGCACGAGGGCACGCGATGCCGATCCCCGCTCGCCTCGACCGCGACGAAACCCAGCCCCGGGCCGGCGATCCGGCCGCCCCGCCGGCCCCCACGCCGACCGGCGACACCGGCCTGCACGACCTGTCCGGGCTCTGGGTCGACCTCGGCGGGAGCGACTGAACTTACACGGGGCCGGTAACGGTTACACGCCCGGCCGGCGGTTGCCGGGCATTTTTACACGAGCGGGGCGGGCGCCGGTTGTGTCGTGATCCGGGTGGCCGGGGCAGAGGCTTGGCGATGCCCCGGGGGATCAGGCACACCGGGGCATCGCCAAGCCTCTGCCCCGGCCACCCGACCCACCCGACCGGACCGGCCACACCCCGACCGTCCGGCTGTCTCCCCCACCTCGCTCACCTTCAGTTCCTCCCTCGGCACCGGCCCAATTATACGGTTCCCAGGTGTTGTCTTCCGGGTTGGAGTCCCGGCTTCAGCCGGTCCGACGCCCGCACCGGCTGAAGCCG
>JAIEQO010000879.1 GCA_019747655.1 Gemmataceae bacterium
GAGCCGGCCGGCCCGGCCGCCCGGGCCAACCCGCTCGCCCGGCTGGCCGCCCGCCAGCTCTCCGGGAACCTGGACCGGGCCCGGGACGCGGTCGGGGTCGCGTCCGACGCGGTGGTGGTCGTCGACGCCGCCCTGAACGTGCTCGCGGCGGCGCCCGACAAGAAGGACCGGCTCGGGGTCCGCCCGGCCGACCTGGACCAGACCCGGGCCGGGCTGGAGGCCGCCGCCCGGAACGTGCGGCAGGCCCAGGCGCTCGTCGGGCCGGCCCCGCCCGAGCAGTTGTCGGCGGTCGAGGACGCCCTCGGCCGAGCCCGGGGGGTCGCCGACGACCTGGACGGCCGGCTGGCCGACCTCCGTGGCCGGGTGGACGAAACCGAACGGCAGGCCGGGGTTTGGGCGCTGCGGGCGGCGGTCGCGGTCACCGTGTTGTCCGCGGTCGGGGCGCTCGGGCAGGTCTTCCTGGCCCGGGCGTGCTGGCTCGGCCTGGGGGCCGGACGGCCGGCGTGAGCCGCCCGGGCCGCGCGGCCCGAATCTTCCGTTCCCTGTCGGTTCTGAAAACCATCCCCGCCGTGCTTCGTCGGTATAGGGGTATGGCGCCGCCGGCCGATACCCAGGTCGGCGGGCCGCGGCCGGGAAGGTTAGACAAACCTTCCGATCCATGTAAGTGGCTTATCGTCCGCCGGATCGATGTATTTTTCGCCGGGCCGGTGGTTGCCAACCCGGCGGCAGCCGGTTAGGCTGTCTCGGCGGGCGCACGAATAAGTCTCGCGGACCGCCCAACTCGCCCAACTCGCCCGTACTCGCGCTCGATTCTCAACAGCACGCCGCGGCGGACCCCGCGGCCGGATCCCCACCCCCTGCGAGAGGTCGGACATGGCCCCCCGGTCGAAGCTGCCTACCCGCCGCCGCGTCCTCGACTCCCTGCTGAGGCTGGAGGACCGGTCGGTCCCGGCCGCCGCCTTCCTGCTGACCGACAACGCCCTGTTGGCGTTCGACACCTCGAACCCGGCGGCCGCCGGGGCCCCGCTGGCGATCACCGGGGTCGAGGCGACCGACACCCTGGTCGGGATCGACGTCCGGCCGGTCAACGGGGTGCTGTACGGGCTCGGGGTGGACGCCGCGAACGACGCCGCCACCCTGTACGCGATCGACACCCGGACCGGGGCGGCCGTCGCGGTCGGGGCCCCCGGGGCGGTGTCGCTGACCCAGGCGAACGGGACCGACCCGGTCGACCTGCCGGCCCCGGGGGCGGGGACCGGGTACGGGTTCGACTTCAACCCGGCCGCCGACCGGGTGCGGGTGGTGACCACCACCGGGCTGAACTTCCGGATCAACCCGAACACCGGGGAGGCGGTCGACGCCGACGGGAACGACGCCAACGGGTCCCAGCCGGACGCCGCCCTGAACGGGGACGCGGCCGCCGCCTCGGCCGCCGCCTACACGAACAACTCGGCGACCGCCGGGGTGACCACCCTGTACGTCCTGGACCCGGCCACCGACCGGCTGTTGATCCAGCGGCCGCCGAACGACGGCACCCTGGTCGAGCAGTTCGGCGTCACCCTCGGCGGGAGCAAGCTGGACTTCACCGAGGTGAACGGGTTCGACATCCCGGCCGGGGTGGACGCGGCCGCCAACGACGACCCGGCGACCGGGTCGGCGTTCGCCGCCCTGACCGTCGGCACCCCGGGGGTGACCGGGCTGTACCAGATCGACCTGGGCACCGGGGCGGCCACCCTGGTCGGGCCGGTCGGGGACGGGTCGGCCGCGGCCCGC
>JAIEQO010000015.1 GCA_019747655.1 Gemmataceae bacterium
CCGCTCTCGACCGGGAACACCTCGGCCCCCATCGCCCGCATCCGGAACACGTTCAGCTCCTGCCGGCGGATGTCCTCGGTGCCCATGTAGACCCGGCAGGTCAGCCCGAACAGGGCCGCGGCCGTGGCCGTGGCGACCCCGTGCATCCCGGCCCCGGTCTCGGCGATCACCCGGCCCTTGCCCATCCGCCTGGCGAGCATCGCCTGCCCGAGGGCGTTGTTGATCTTGTGGGCCCCGGTGTGGTTCAGGTCCTCCCGCTTCAGGTAGATGCGGGCCCCGCCGGCGTGCTCGGTCAGGCGTTTGGCGAAGTACAGCCGGCTCGGCCGGCCGACGTAGTCGTTCAGCAGGTTCGTGAACTCGGCGGTGAACGCCGGGTCGGCCTGGGCCTCGCGGTACGCCCGGTCGAGCTGGTCGAGGGCGGCCATCAGGGTTTCGGGGACGAACCGCCCGCCGTACGGGCCGAACCGCCCGCGGGCGTCGGGGACCTGGGAGACGGGAGAGGTGACGGTCGACATCGGGTTTCACCGCACAACGCACAGGGACGGGCTGAGAAGGAATTGTACCAGGACCGGCCGGGGTTCGCGCCGGCGGCCGGACCCGTCATAATCCCCGTAGCTTACCTCGGTAGGGGGTCGGGATGCCGGAACTGCCGGAGGTCGAAACCGTCGTCCGGGACCTCCGCCCCGCGGTCGTGGGGCGGCGGGTCGTCGCCGTCCGGCACGGGGCCAAGCGGCTCCGCCGGCCGTGGGACCCGGCCTGGAACGACGCCGTCGCCGGGCGGCAGGTCGGGGGGATTCGGCGGCGGGGGAAGTGGATCGTGGTGGAACTACAGACCCCACCCCCTAACCCCCTCCCCCGCGGGGGGAGGGGGGACCGAACCAACCACCCCGTTCTTGTCCCCCCTCCCCCCGCGGGGGAGGGGGTTAGGGGGTGGGGTCTCTTCCCGAACCCCCGCCTCGTCGTCCACCTCGGGATGACCGGCCAGCTCACCGCCGCCCCGGCCGCCGACCCCGAGCCCGACCACCTCCACCTGACGTTCGCCCTCTCGGGCGGCACCGAGCTGCGCTTCCGGGACGTGCGACGGTTCGGGTCGGCCACCCTGTACCCCGACGAGGCGGCCGTCGAAGCCGGCTTCGGCGACCTCGGGCCGGAGCCGTTCGGGCTCGACACCGGCTACTTCCGCAACGCCCTCGCCGGCACGGCCCGGAACCTGAAGGCCGTCCTGCTCGACCAGAGCATCGTGGCCGGCGTCGGGAACATCTACGCGGACGAGGCGTGCTCACTCGCTGGGCTCCACCCCGGCCGGCGGGCCGACGCCCTCACCCGGGCCGAGGCCGACCGACTCCGCGAGTCGGTCGAGGCGGTCCTGACCGCGGCCATCGCCGGCCGGGGCTCCACCATCCGCGACTACGTCGGCGGGTCCGGCCTCCGCGGCGAGTTCCAACTGGCCCACCGGGTCTACGGCCGGACCGGCGAGCCGTGCGGCACCTGCGCGACCGCGATCGAATGCGTCCGGCTGGCCGGCCGGTCGTCCCATTATTGCCCCGCCTGCCAACCTGACTCCCCGCGGCGGGCGCGGAAGGCCCAGCGGTCGCCCGGCTAGACCCGGGGCTTCACCCCGGGCTATGTTGTCACGGGCCTTCGGCCCTCAAGACGCCGGGTTTCAGGGCCGAAGGCCCGTGACAACATAGCCCGGGGTGAAGCCCCGGGTCCGAGAGTCCCCCATGTCCTACCGCGCCTTCAAGCGGCTACTCGGCGAGACCAGCCTGGAGCGGAAGGC
>JAIEQO010000185.1 GCA_019747655.1 Gemmataceae bacterium
TCACCGGTCCCGAGCCGGCCGCCGACGGGCGGAGGGCGTGGCGGGTCCGGCTCGGCGGGCGGTCCCGGCTGGAGTTCACCGCCCGCGGGCCGAGCCCCGGCCCCGGGCCCGTGCTGGCGACCCTGGCCGCCCGGTACGACCTGTCGCCCGGGTATCTCGCGGCGACGTTCGACTTCGACCTCCAGCCGACCCGGGGGCCGGCCGCCGAGTGGTCCTTCGCCGTGCCGCCGGGGCTGCGGGTCACGGCCGTCGAGGCGAACGACCTCGCGGGGTGGCGGGTCGCCCCGTCCGGGCGGGAGCTGCGGGCGACCCTCCGCCGGCCGGGGACCGGCGGGAAGGTGCGGGTGGAGGTGGCCGGGGAGCTACCGCTGGCCGGCGAGCCGCTGCCAGTGGTCCGCCCGGCCGGGGCGGTCGGCGGGGACGAGCGGGCCGAGGTCCGGGTTGACCCGGGGCTGGCGGTCGAGGCGATCGACCCCGGGGATTACCGGCTGGCCGAGGTGGCGGCCGGACCGGACGATGACCGGGTGTTCACGTTCGTCGGCAGTCGGCCGGCGGGCGACCCACCGGACCGGCCCGGCCGCCGGCCGCCGGCGGTCCGGGTGCGGGGCGGGGACGCCGGGTTCGCCGCGTTCGAGGCGGTCGAGTGGCGGGTCGCCGCCGGGCGGGTGGCGCTGACGGCCCGGGTCACAGCCCGACCCCGGCGGGGGCCGCTGTTCGGGCTGACGGTGCGAACGCCACCGGGGTTCACCCTCGACCGGGCGGCGACCATCCCGGACGACCGGGTCGCGTTCGCCGGGCCGACGGCCGACGGGGCCGGGGTGCAAGTCGAGTTCGCCCGGCCGGTTGCGGTCGGGCAGGCGGTTGAACTGGTCCTGTCGCTCCGCGGGCCGGCCGTGCCGCCGGGCGGGGGTCGGTTCCCGTTCCCCGCCCTCGCCACCGTCGGCGCGGCCGAACGGGACGGGTGGGTGGCGGTCTGCCCCGGGCCGGGGTGGTCGGCCGATGTCCGACCGGACCCGGGGGCGGCCGAGGTGTCGCCGTTCGACCCGACGGACCCGCCCCCGCCGGACGACGCGGCGGTGACGTACCTGTGGCGGGGCCGCGAGCCGGCCGGTGACATCGCGCTGACACCGATCACGCCGTCCGCGTCGGCGGCCGAGCCGGCCCCGGCCCCCGCCCCGTCGCCCGCTCCGACGCCGGCCTTCACCGAACTCCGGCTCGCGACGGTCTGCTCGGACCCGCCGATGGCCGTGTTCGAGGGGGCCGTCCGGGGGGGCGAGCCGGGCTTCACGGTCGACCTGCCGGCCGGAGCGGAGGTGGAGGCGGTGACGGTCGGCGGGCGGGCGGTGGACCCGGCCGGGCTTGGCCCCGGACCGAGGACGCGGGTGCCGGTTCCGGCGGCCGACGGCCAGGTCCGGTTCGAGGTCCGCTACCGGCTGGGCGGGGGCGACGGGCCGTGGCGGCGGGTGGACAGCCCGGTGCCGGAGCTGCCCGGCGGGCCGCACCCCGTCCGCCGGGCGTGGGTGTTCCCGGTCGATGCCGTCCCGGTGTGGCCACTGCTGCCGGCCGGGGCCGAGGCCGCGTTCGCCGGCGAGGAGTTCGTCGTCGTCCCGGGCCGGGTGGCGGACGCGGCCGGGGTGATCCTGGCGGCCGGGCTGGCGGTGGTCGGTTGGGTGGTGGCCCGGCGGCGGGGCCGCTGGTCCGGCGTACTCCTCTTGCTCGTGGTGGCCGCGGTCGGGGGGGCGGGGATGATCGGTCCGGCGGCGTGGGGCCGGGCGGCCCGGCCGGCGGTGGCGGTCG
>JAIEQO010000936.1 GCA_019747655.1 Gemmataceae bacterium
GTTCGCACCGCGTCGTGTCGGTGAGAGAAGCGCGAATCATGCCAAATTGTAGGTAAACCGCGTCCGCGTCCTTAGGGAAGTCACGCGGTTGCGGCTCCGGGTCAGGTCTGCGGTGGGGACCCGGCCGCCCGGGGCCACAGCGCGGCCAGCGCCAGCGAGGCCAACATCCCCCCGCACGCCCCGACCACCGCCCCCCCGGCCATCCATTACCCGACCCAGCCCGCCGGCTGCGGGTCGACACCGGCCTGCGGGAACCACGGGCCGAACAACACGTCGTAACCCAGGCATAAGGCGTTGCCGGCCCACGCCCCGGCCTCCCCGCCCGCGATTCCCCCGACGTACACGACCGTCGGGACCCTCCGCCACCGGGAAACTCCCGCGCCCATCCACCACCCCCTCTCGTGCCGCCGAACCCGGGTCGGGACCGGAGATGACCGGCGGGTCGGTCGTCGCCCGATGCCGTCGGCCGACCGACCACGCCGAGACCCGGCACGAACCCCTCGGCCGCCGGCCCCCCCCCCGGGGCCAATCCGGGGCGGGTAATGATTTGGCCAACATCGACCGGGGCGGCACTCCGCAGGACGCAGAGCGGCCCGAAGACGGGACGCTCGACACACCCCATGACCGGCTCAATAGACCAGCATCGGCCCGAGGTCGTCATCTACAACGCTGTACGCGCACGGCCAGTGCCCGCGGGCGTACCACGCCCAATGCTCGCGGAGGTCGGGCGGAATGAACCGCCCGGTGTGGAGGTAGAGACCGACCAGGCAGGCCGTCCACGCGGCGGCCCATACGGCGGTCGTCGGCCCGTGGTAGCAGTCCTGTTGCGGATCGTAAGGGATGCGGTGGGCCGCAGCCCGGAACACGGCCGCGTGGATGCGGTCCCACAGCTCAGACAGGTCGGTCCGCGGCTTACCGGTCGCCGCGCTGATCAGGTCGTGCAGGCCCTCCGCCAGCTCACCGATCACTTGCACGCCCAGATCGTCCGGCCCCGGCCAGTCCTCCCACCTCCAGATGCGGCCCACCCCTGCGTCGGCGGGCGTCGGCCGGCCGACGTTCGAGAACCAGGAGACGGCCTCAATCTGCGCGATGAGGTCGTCGACCGACGTTGGGAACTCGGGCAACTTCCCCACTGTCACCCCCTGATCCGGGCCCGGCCCGACTACCGCTTGACCCGGTACGTCAGCAGGACGCAGCCGTTCTTGAACGGCCGGCACTCCTTCAGCTCCAGGTCGGTCTGGCGGGTCATCGGGTGGAAGGCCGGGACGCCGGCCCCGAGTAGGACCGGGTGGACGTTGAACCCGACCTCGTCGATCAGCCCGGCCTCGAACAGCGACCGGGCCAGGTCCCCGCCGCCCATCAAGATGATGTCTTTCCCCGGCTCGCCCTTTAGCCGGCGGACCAGCCCGACGGCGTCGGCCACCACCGTCGCCCCCGGCACGGCGTCGGCCGCGAGGGTCCGCGAGCAGACGTAAGACGCCACACCCGGGAACTCGCCCCTGCCCCCGGCCCTCTGCCGGGCCGCCACCTCGTAGGTCTTCCGGCCCGTGACGACGGTATCCACCCCTTCCCACGACGCCATCGTCGCCGCGGCCGCCTCGTCACTCCACATCAGCCAGTCGACCCCACCGTCCGGCCGGGCGAGGAACCCGTCCAGGCTGACCGCCCCGCCGTACGTGACCTTCCGCATAACACACCCCCGGCGTCGAGATACCCCCGGCCGGACTAGGTTCTGTCTGCTGAAACCGGTTGGCTGCGGAGCAGCCGGAGGTAGCGGCGAATCATGGCGAGTTGCACGG
>JAIEQO010000366.1 GCA_019747655.1 Gemmataceae bacterium
CCGCCGACCCGGCCGCCGCCGCCCGGCTCGACTGGAACCTGTCGGCCGCCCACCAGGCCGCCGGCGACCCGGCCGCCGCCCTGGCCCGGGTCGAGGCGTTCCTCAAGCTCAAGCCGGTCGCCGTCGAGCCCTACGAGCGGTACGCGGCCCTCCTCCGCCAGACCGGCCGCGGGGCCGACGTGGCCCCCCGCCTCCGGGCGTCGGCCGACCGGGACGGGAAGAACCTCCCCCTGCAAGCCGTGCTGGCGGCCGAGCTGGCCCGCGAGCCCGACACCCGGGCCGAAGGCGACCTCGCGTTCGCCAGGCTGGCCGCCGCGACCGCCGACCCGAAGGTCGTGCGGGTCGCGGTCCGGTCCCACGTCGAGACCGGCCGGGCCACCTTGATCTTGTCCGACCTGGACACCGCCTACCGGGTCATCCACCCGCAACCCGACGCCCCTCCGGGGGAACCGCCCCCGGCCGGGGACAAGGAGTTCGCCGCCGACCGGGCCCGGGCTGTGGGTGATGCCCTCCGGGCCGAGCCGGGGTGGGCGAACGCGGCCCTGCGGGCGGCCGCCGACGACCTCCGGGCCGGCACCAAGCACGAGCGCGCCACCTGGCACGTCCTCGGCGACCTGGCGGCCCGCAACGGCAAGCTCGACCTGGCCGCCGTCCAGTACCGGCAGGCGATCCGGACCGCCGCCGGCCCGCAGGCCGCCCGGGAGCCGTACCTCCGGCTGGTCGACACCCTCCACCGGCTCCGCCGCCCGGCCGAGATCGCCGAGGTCTGCCGGGACGGGCTGCGGAACCCGCCGGACATCGGCCCGGTCTACTTCCACTACTACTTGGCTCAGGCCCTGGCCGAACTCGGGGAGGCGGACGAGGCCCTGGCCGCCGCCGACAAGGCCATCGCCCAGGCCGGGGACACCGACCGCCCGGCCACCCAACTCGGGAAGGTCCGGGCGCTGACCGCCCTCGGCCGGCACGACGCGGCGGTGAGCCTGAACCGGCGGGTCCTGGCCGAGGCCGACACCCCGGCCGACCGGGCCCGGGCCCGGTCGGCCCTGGCCACCGCCCTGTGGGCGGCCGGCCGGCGGGACGAGGCCGAGGCCGAGCTGCGGGCCCTGCTCGACGCCGACCCGGACGACGCCCAGGCGAACAACGACCTCGGCTACCACCTAGCCGAGCAGGGCCGGGACTTGGCCGAGGCCGAGCGGCTGGTCCGGCACGCCCTGGCCGTCGACCGGGCCGACCGCCACAAGGCCGGCAGCCCCGAGCCGGAAAGCCACTACTACCTGGACAGCCTCGGGTGGGTGCTGTTCCGCCGGGGCAACCTACCCGCGGCCCGGGCCGCCCTGGAGCGGGCCGCCGCCCTCCCGGACGGGACCCCCGACGGGGTCGTCTGGGACCACCTCGGGGACGTGCTGTTCCGGCTCGGGGAGAAGGGGAAGGCCAAGGCCGCGTGGGAGAAGGCGGCCGGCCTGTACGCCACCGACCCCCGGGCCAGGCGGGACGGCCGGGCCGACTCACTCGCCAACAAGCTCCGCTTGCTGGCGAAATGACGAAGGACGAATGACCCACCAATGACGAAGGGCAGACACCCGGGCACCGACCCTTCCGGGTGTCTGCCCTTCGTCATTGGTGGGTCATTGGTGGGTCATTCGTCATTCCCCGGCTCCGTATACTGACTACTTCCGTATCCGACCGAGACCGAGGTTCGCGCGTAATGGCCGGGCACAGCCACTACAAGAACATGGTCCGCCACAAGAACGTGGTGGACGCCAAGCGGGGCAAGCTGTTCAGCAAGCTCAGCCGGTACAT
>JAIEQO010000501.1 GCA_019747655.1 Gemmataceae bacterium
TGTTGTGGGAGCGATCTGGCCTGCCCCTCCCGCAGCAGCCGAATGGATAGCCTTGCTTACCTGCCAGTCAGTAGTCGAGCGATCATGGCGGGGGCCTGCCGGGGCGGAGGAACTCGACCGTCAGGCTACGTAACCGCCCCTACCGTGAAGAGGGTCTAATAGCCCGTGATGAAGAACGGGACGGGGGACACCCTGGCGGATGGGCCGGAGGAGGGCACCGGCCACGGGCCGTCGCCGGGAGCGAGACGACGATCGGGGGTGGTAATCCGACCGAAAGCGGCCCGGCGGCTTACCGTCGGCCCGCCTGGTTCTCGGCCGTCACCCAGGCCGCCACCGGGCCCCAGGCCCGCTCCTCCTCGGCCAGCCGGCGGGGATAGGACGGGTCGTCCGGGCAAAATTCCTGGGCCCTGCGGAACGACGACAGGGCCCGGTGGACGCGGGTCTGGAGGGCCTTCCGGTCGGCCACCACCCCGGCTGCGGCCGGGAACGGGTGGCCGAGCAGTCCGGTCCCGGCTCGGTCGTCGGCCAACGGAGCCAGGGCCGCCCACGCCTCCCCCAAGAGCCCCCGGTACTCGGGCAGCTTCGGACTCTCCTGGGATAGCCCCTCCAGGAGCCCGACGGCCCTGAACAGGTCGGCCTCAGCCGCCAGGGACCCGGCCGGGTCGCCGACCGTCCGCGCCGCGGTCGCTCGCACCCGTCCCCGGGCGATCAGCCCGCGTGCCAGTTCCTCCCGGTAGTGCCCGACCGCCGTATGCTGCCGGGCCAGTTCCGCCAGCCCGGCGACCGCCTCGTCCAGGTCCCGCCCGGCCCTGGCCTCGCGCCCGGGAGCCGTCCGCCCGGTTTCGGCCCGTTGGACGAGAGCGGCGTAGAGTTGAAACAGGAAGTCCCGCCGGCCATCTGCGGCCACCAACTCCCGCAGCCGTCCGACCGCCTCGTCGTGCAGCCGCAGGGCCGGCCCCGGGTCCCAGGCCCCGCCGCCGGCCCGCCCCTCCTCCCGGACGGCCACCGCCCTCAGCGACCGGGCGTCGGCCCGGAACAGCGGGGCGTAGGGGTGGTAGCGGTCCCGGGGGGCGGCGAGTAGCTCGTCGAGCAGGTCGGCCGACTCCTGGGCCGACCGGCCGGCCGCCGCGTACTGGCCCCGGGCCAGTTCCGCTCCGTACCGGACGGTCAGGGCCAGGGCCAGGCTGAACTGCGGCTCCCACCCGGCCGGGTCGGCGGCCCGGACCCGGTCGGCCACCGCCACCGCCTCGCCGGCGGTCGCAGCCGCCTCCCCCAGCCGCCCGGTCCGCCGCAACAGCCCGGCCCGGTCCCGCAGCACCCGGGAGAGTTGGATCCGGTGGTCGGGGTGGTCCGGGAACTGGTCGGCCAGCCCCCGCTGGAGGGCGACCGACTCGCGGTACGCCTCGTCGGCCGGGCCGGCGTCGTTGAGAAACTGGCCGAGGTGCCCGGCATACCAGAGGACCCGGGCGGCCCGGGCCCGGAGGTCCGGCTCGTCCGGGCGGGCGGCCAGCACCCGCCGGGTCACGTCCACCGTGTTCCCGACCAGCCGCAGCCGGTCCGGGTCGGACGGGTTGGCCCGCCGGCCGGTCTCGGAGTCGGCCGTTGCCTCCCCGAGCCCGTCGACCACCACCCACGCGAGGTCGAAGTTGGCCTCGGCCCGGTCCCGCTCCTTCTCCGTCGCCCGCTGCTCCCGGGCGATCAGGGCCGCCCCGACCGACGACGCCAGCGTCACCGCCACGAGGACCGCCGCGGCCGCCGTCACCGCCGTCCGGTGCCGCCGGGCCCACCGCCCGGCCCGGGCGAGC
>JAIEQO010000261.1 GCA_019747655.1 Gemmataceae bacterium
CGGCGGCATCGCCCCGACCGCCGACCCGCCGTACCGCACGTCCCCGGCCGGGGGGAGCCCGTCGGACTTCTTCCCGCACGACCGACACGTCTCACACCCGGCCGCCCCGACGATGCCCCCCAGCACCGCCGCGGCGGCAAGCCGCTTGGCCCACATGGTCGTTCCCCCTGGATCAGTCGGACGAGCCGGGGGCGATACCCGCGGCCGCCGGCCGGGTCAACCCCGCCCGGCGGGTCGCTCGGACCGGGATTTGTTCGGCCGCGACCGGATGAGTTCGACCGCAAACCGATTCGTCGGCCCGCAAACCGATTCGTTTCGCGCGGGGTGTGTCTCCGGGCCAGAACCATCCGTCCCCGGCGGCTGATTGCCACCTGTTCGGGCGGACCCGATAATGGGGTAGCCATTCGGCCGACGGCCCGGCCTCCCCGGGGCAGGAACCTCCCATGCCGATCGCGTTCGACTGCCCGTTCTGCCACACCCCGTACCGGCTGAAGGACGAGCTGGCCGGGAAGCGGGCCAAGTGCAAGAACCCGGCCTGCGGGCAGCTCCTGGCCATCCCCCAGCCGAACGTCCCCGGGCCGCCGGGGGCCAACGGCAAGGCCCCGTCGTCGGCCGAGGTGGAGGCGGCGGCGATGGCCGCCCTGGCCGACGAGGCCAAGGAGGAGGCGGCCGCCGCGACCACCATCGCCATGACCTGCGTGGCGTGCGAGCACAAGTGGACCGAGCCGGTCGAGAAGGCCGGCAAGAACGTCCTGTGCCCCGACTGCCAGCACCGGCAGAAGGTCCCGGTCCCGAAGGGGAGCGCCCCGGCCGACTGGCGGGTCGGGCCGCAGGGGCCGAGCCTGGCCAAGGAGAACTTCGAGAAGCCGGCCGACGTGATGGGCGGCGAGGCCACCCTGGTGTCCGGGGCGTCGCTCAAGAAGGCCGGGGCGACGAACGAGGAGCTGGAGCCGCTCTCCTTCCGGCGGAAGCTGATGTGGGCGGCGGTGGTCGTCGTCCCACTGGCGCTGGCCGCCGGCGGGGTGTGGTACGCCGTCACCACCATCGGGGACAACCGCCACGACCGGCTGATGAACCAGGCGCTGGCCGAGTTCGAGGCCGGCCGGGGCGAGCTGCCACCGGCCGAGGCCGCCGCCTGCGCCGGCGTCCTCCAACTGGCCGCCGGGGAGTACGAGCTGCGGCAGGACCGGGACCGCCGGGAGGCCCTGAAGCGGGCCCTGGCCGCGTTCACCCGGTCCCGGGCCGAGCTGGCCCAGGCGGCCGCCAAGGACGACGCCCGGCGGCCGACCACCCAGGAGCGGTGGGCGGCCGCGGCCGAGCTGGCCGTCGCCCAGCTCGGGCTCGGCGGGACCGACGACGAGGTGAACGGCGAGGCCCGCATCCGCTGGGTGCCGGAGGCGATCAGCGCCCGGGCCCTGCGGGCCAACGAGAAGCCCAAGCACGTCCACGACGAGCTGAGCCGGACCCTGCAACTGGTCCAGCCGGCCGACCCGGACCTGCGGTTCGCCCTGGCCCGCCGGCTGGCCCGGGAGCTGACCAAGAACGGGCAGGCCGGGCTGGCCGCCGACCAGCTCCCGGTGATGCTGTTCGGGGACGCCGACCGGGCCGAGGGGCGGGCGAGCATCGCCCTGGAGGTGTACCGGCTGGACAAGGGGTCGGACCGGCCCCGGCAGGCGGTCGAGGAGCTGCGGGGGCAGCTCGACAAGGGGGCGGCCGGCGGGCCGATGCTCCAGGTCCTCGGGCGGGTGGCCGGGCCGGACAAGGGGCAGGCCCCGCCGGCCGGGGACGCCCCGGGCGGGGACGCCGGG
>JAIEQO010000939.1 GCA_019747655.1 Gemmataceae bacterium
CGGGTGTGTCGCGGGGGGGCGCCGGGGGGGGGGGGGGCGCCCCCCCCGGTTTTTTTGGCGCCTGCGGGGGGCGCCCCCCCCCCGCTCGCCGGGTCGAGGGCTTCCCGCCGGGCCAGCACCCGCAGCTCCCGCAGCGGCAGCCCGCCGACGGTCACGTTCCTGTCCAGTTTCCGGCGGTTCGCTTCGACCAGCCCCGGGACGGCGTCGAAGCCGGGCTCGGCCAACACCTCGCCGTTCCCCGTCGGCGCCCGGAACCGGCGGGGCGGGGCCATCACCAGCACTCCGAACAGACCGGCATGCTCTCGTACACAGAAGCCCCGGGCAGCACGTCCCGCTCGGCCGACTCCAGCACGCCGCGGTAGTAGGCCAGCCGCTCGGCCGGGTCGTTCAACACCCCGCCGAACGCCCGGTTCGGGTCGAGGTAGAGCCGCGGGACACCGATCTCCTTCACCCGCAGCCCCTGCCGGGCCGCCTGCACCCAGAGCTGCAGCGGCATCCCCCAGCCCTGCTCGGTGATCCGCAACTTGTTCAGGGCCTCCCGCCGGTATGCCTTGAACCCGCAGAACGAGTCGGTCAGGTCGAGCCCGTACCGGGCGTTGATCTCGCGGGTGATGGTGGCGTTGATGAACCGCCGGTCGGACGGGGCCGGGGTGTCCTGGCGGAAGTCGCGGAAGTACCGGCTGCCGGAGACGATGTCGCAGTCGTGGATGGCTTCGAGCAGAACCGGGATGCGGGCCGGCTCGTGCTGGCCGTCGCAGTCCGTCGTCACCAGCACGTCGTAGTCGTGGTCGAGGGCGTACCGGAAGGCCGAGACGAGGGCCGCCCCGTAGCCGCGGTTCGTGGGGTGGTCGACCCGGGCGATGCCGGGTTCGGCGGCCAGCAGGTCCTTCGTGCCGTCGGTCGAGCCGTCGTTGACGACCAGGATGTCCGGGCTGTACCGGCGGATCTCGGCCAGGACCGAGCGGACGTGCTTGGCCTCGTTGTACACGGGAACGGCGGTGAGGCAGCGCATGGATCGGCCTGGGTTCGTCGAGGTGTCGGCCCTTCGGGAGGGCCGCCCCATTGTAGGGCCCGGGCGGAACGCCGAGCAAACGAAACCTTCACGAAGCAAGGCCGGTGCCGGGCGGTATTCGGGAGACCCCTCCCCCCGCCCCCACCCCGCAACGGAGAGGGGGTGGAAGACCGGGGCGGTACGGTTCGGTCCCCCTCTCCCCCGGCAGGAGGGGGTTAGGGGGAGGGGTCCGTCTTTACACCCGTTGCACGGCCGCCCCCGGTCGCCGATAATCCGCTCGGGTGTACCGCACCGGCCGGCCGGGCTTTCACGCCCGGGGAAGGACCCGTCATGACCCGGATCGTCGCGGCGTCGGTCGTAGTGGTGTTGGCGGCCGGGCCGGCGTCGGCCCAGCGGCCCGGCCACCCGCCCCGGGTGGTCGGGTACAAGGTGGTCACGGTGGGCGGCGGGTTCGCCCCGTTCCCGACCTACGGGTACGGGTTCGGCCCGGCCTGGGGGTTCGGCTGGCCTTACGCCATCCCGTTCGGCCCGTTCGGCTGGAACCCGTACTTCCTCCAGCCCGCCCCGGCCGTGGCCCCGCCGATCGTCCTGGTCGGGTTCAACCCGCCGGCCGCTCCGCCGAAGGACGGCGATTTCCTGGTCATCGGGCCGAACGACCCACCCGCACGGAGGCCCGACCCGGCCCCGCCCCCGAAGCCGAACCCGCTGGCCCCGCCGGCGGCCGTCGGCCGGGACGACAGGCCGGAGGCCGACCCGTTCGCCGAGGCGGCCCGGCAGGTCGGGCTGGCCCGGGCGGCG
>JAIEQO010000161.1 GCA_019747655.1 Gemmataceae bacterium
GGCGGCGTGGGCGCTGCGGGAACTCCGGGTGCCGGACACCTACCCGGCGGTGCTGGCGCACGTCGAGGCGGCGGCCGGGCCGGGGGCGGTGCCGACCCGGGCCGCCGACCGGCGGCTGACCCAGCTCGTGCAGTTGCTCGGGGCGGCGAGGTACGCCCCGGCCGACCCGTTCCTGCGGGGGCTGGTCCCGCCGGCGGCCAACGCCCGGGCCGGGGTCGAAACCCGGGCGGCGGCGTGCTGGGCGCTCGGGTCCATCCACGAGGGCCGGCCGGACGCCGGGCTGGTCCGGCTGTTCACCGGCCGGCTGGCGGCGAACGTCCCGTTCGACCTGGAGGACCACCGGGTCCGGCGGATGTCGGGGGTGGCCTTGGGGCGGATGCGGGCGGCCGACGCGGTCACCTCGTTGCGGACGTACTACTACGCCCGGCGGCCGTCGGAGGACATGCCGAACAACGCCTGCGGGTGGGCCCTGAACCGGATCACCGGCGAGCCGTACCCGGCCCCGGGGGTGGAGGAGCAACCGGACGCGAACTGGTTCCTCGTACCGCTCGACCGGTGAGGCCGAACCCGCCCGGCGGGGCGGGTGTCCGTGGCCGACAACGACCACCGGCCGCAACGGGGGATGACATGGCCGACCTCGTCCGGGTGAGCAAGTTCCTCAGCCTCGTCCTGCGGCACAAGCCGCACGAGATCGGGCTGGCGCTCGACCCGAACGGGTGGGCCGACGTGGACGAGCTGATCCGGCTGGCGAACGTGGCCGGCCGGCGGCTCGACCGGCCGCTACTCGAACGGGTGGTGGCCGAGAACGACAAGAAGCGGTTCGCCTTCAGCGACGACGGCCGCCGCATCCGGGCCAGCCAGGGGCATTCGGTCGAGGTGGAATTAGACCTGCCGCCGGTGGCCCCGCCCGACCTCCTCTACCACGGCACCGCGACCCGGTTCCTCCCCTCGATCCGGGCGACCGGCCTCCGCCCCGGGAGCCGCCAGCACGTCCACCTCTCGGCCGACGAGACGACTGCCGCGACCGTCGGCCGGCGGCACGGGGAGCCGGTGGTGCTGGTGGTGCGGGCGGGGGAGATGGCCGCGGCCGGCTTCCCGTTCTACCGGTCGGTCAACGGCGTCTGGCTCACGGAGCGGGTGCCGGCGGAGTTCCTGACGTTCCCCGGCTCGCCGGGGGTGTGAGCGGTCAGTTCTTGGTGGCACAGGCATTCCTGCCTGTGCGGCTCACGCTACCGCCCCAGCTCGACTACCTGGGTGACGCCCCGGGTCGGTAGCTCGCCCTTCTCCAGGACGGTATCGACGAGGTAGTACAGCAGCTCGCGGAACTCGGGTGGGTCGACGCCGTCGGCCAGGGCCTCGGCCTTGGCCCGGAACTTGTCCACCAGCTTGTCGGCCTTGCCGAACACGTCGGCCGCGAAGTACAGGTCCCGCACCCGGGCCACGACCCCTTCGGCGTCGGCCCCCGCCGCCCGGGCTTGCCGGACCAGGTGCAACAGCTCCTCCCGCCGGGCCGGCGGCGACCCCTCCAGGGCCAGCGCCAGGAGCAGCGTCGGCCGGGCCGCCAGCACGTCCTGCCCGGCGACGAGCTTGTTGTCCTCGTCCCCGGCCCAGTCCTTCAGGTCGTTGAGCACCTGGAACGCCACCCCGACGTTCCGGCTGAAGTCGGCAATCATCTTTTCGTAGGCGTCCGCCGGCCCGGCCAGCCGCACCCCGGAGTACAGCGCCGCCTCGAACGCCGGGGCCGTCTTCAGGGCGTACACCTTGAGGGCGTCGAGCGTCGTCAGGGCCTGGTCGGCGGCGTCCCGCCACAAGAGTTCGGC
>JAIEQO010000844.1 GCA_019747655.1 Gemmataceae bacterium
CGGCCGCCAGCTCGATCCGCGACCAGTCCCGGTCCATCCGCAGGACGGCCGTGCCGGGCTTGGCGACCGTGAGCCGGACGGCCGGCTTGGAGCCGTCGCCGTCCTTATGGAAGAGGTCGGTTGTGCCGGCCGCGGTGACGAGGTCGAGCTTCGGCGTCTTGGCCGGCTGCCACCGCACCTCGTTCTCGGATTGGAAGTGCTCGCCGACGTGCAGGGCCACCCCGACCGACTTCCCCGGGGCCGGGGTGAACGTCTCGGGCATCAGCCAGTAATCGTGCCCGGCGGCCGGCCCGGCGACCGTGAGGAACACGACCGCGGCAGCGGTCCGGGTCATCGCCGCCCTCCTCACGCCGACCGCCGGGCCACGAGCTGTTGGACGAGCGCGAGGAGCTGCTCGACCGAGAGCCCGGCCGGCCGGCCGCGGACGTATTCCAACACCCGCTCGGCCAACTCGCCGACGAAGGCCGTGTCCGGGTCGACCGGCTCGACCGGGCGGGGCCGGCCGGGCGGCCGGGGGGGGGGGCCGGGGTGCCCGGCGGAACCGGTTCGGACTCGCACTCGAAGGTCACGAGGATGCCGTCCGACTCCGTAACGGGGGCCGACCCGTCCCGGGGGCGGTGGGCCGGCCGAACGGGGGCCGGCTCGCCCTCGGCGAGCGGCTCGGACTCGCAGTCGAACGACTGGAACGAGAGGCCCGAGTCCGTGTCGTCCATCATTACCCCTTACCAGCCGGCCCACCCGACGGCCTCGACGGTGACGGTCCGGTTCGGTTCATCGACGTGGTAAATCACGGAGAACGGACGGACGAACGCAACCCGGGTATCCCCGTCCCGGGACTCACCTTCGCCCCGGGGGTCCCGGCCGAGCCGGGCGTCGATGTCCCGGCCCACCGCCAACAGGGCCGGCCGGTCGGCCGCCCGGAGGAGGTAGCCGAGCAGGGCCGCCTGGGCCCGGGGGCGGATGAGGACGGCGTAGTTCATCGCCCCTCGGCCTCCCGGAGCACGTCCGCCAGCGGCCGGCCGGGGTCCTTCGAGTCCGGTGGGGCGAGCGCCGCCGCCACATCCTCGTCGGTGAACGGCCACCACCGGCCGCCCGGCGGGGGGGCCGGCGGCGGGGGCGGGACGTAGTGCCCGACCACGTTCCCGGCCTCGTCCACCAACTCCACCACCTCCCGCCGCCCGGCCAGTTGGGCCAGGGTGGCGGCGTCCAGCATCACACGGCTCATCGCGGCACCTCCTCCCGGACATGTTACCACGGCTGCCGTCGGCCACGCTACCCCTTGAGCATCTCGTCGTGCTTCATGCCCGACGGCGGCAGGTCGGCCCGGCGGCAGTTGGCCAGCGCCGCCTTGGCCCCGCCGAACTGGTCGGCGTCGTTGTCCTCCCACTCGATCGACACCGCCCCGTCGAACCCCACCCGGTTCAGCTCGATGAAGATGTCTTCCAGGCTGTTCGCGTCCCGGGCCGTCCCGGCGGTCACGAAGTTCCACCCGTTGTCCCGGTGGCCCATCGGCCGGTGCCCGCCCAGCCGCCCGGCCCGGCAGTGCTCCCGGCTCACCCACACCCCCTTGACGTGGGCGCAGTGGATGAACTCCGGGAACTCCCGGATGAACTGGATCACGCTCACGTTCTGCCACTCCAGGTGGCTGCCGTCGAGGTTGAACCCGACCACGCCCTCGTACCCGGCCTTCGTCATGTGGGTGATGTAATCCGAGGCGGATTCGATGTCGCCCATCGCCCGCTCGCTCGGGTGGCACTCCAGGTCGAAGGTGACGCCGTACTTCTTGCACAGGTCCCACACCGGCCCGAACCGCTCGACCAGCAG
>JAIEQO010000788.1 GCA_019747655.1 Gemmataceae bacterium
AGGGCCCGGCCGAGCCGGTCGGAGGTCTCGGCCGCGGCCGCCCACTTGGTCGGGGGGACGGCGGTGCCGACGGTCCCGGCCAGGTGGTCGGCCACCCGGGCCAGGTCGGCGGTCAGCCCGGTCACGACCGCCCGGGCGTCGTCGACGGCCCGCCGGGCCCGCAGTTGGTCCTGCTCGGCGGCCCGCTCGAGCTGCCGCTTGACGGCCAGGAGCCGGTCCAGGGGGAACAGGAACCGCTTCACGGGGCGGGGGCCCTCCGTCGGTCGCGGGGGTTATGGCAGACCCCCGGGTGCGTGTCAAGCGGAGCAACCGGGGCGGACCTGGGGGGAGTTTAGGACGGGAAGCGGAACCGTGCCGGGGCGTTAACCCGGCGGGCTACGGGGCGGGCGGCGCCGGGGGTGGGTTCGGGCGGACCACCCGCATCAGCAGGCCGGCCAACGACGGGAGCGGGGAGACGGCGGCGTGGATGCGGTCGGCCAGCGGCTGGATGTCGTCGTCCCGGGTGAAGGTGACGATACCGGCGTGGTTCGGTTGGCGGCGGTGGAGCCGGTGGTAATCCCGGCGGTTGCCGGTCAGCACGGCCCGGCCGAGGGCGGTCGCCCGGGCCAGGACGAGTGGATCCGGGATGCCCTGGTTGGCCCGGCCGTCGGCCAGGGCGGTGAGGACATCGTGCCCGAGCGCTCGGAGTGCGACGACCAGCTCGATCCGGACGTTTTCGTCGGCGTAGAGGGCGGCCACCGGGCTACTCGGCCTCGTTGTTGAGGCGGATGGCGGTGTCGATCTCGTCCCGGTTCGCGGCGTAGTACGCCCAGGCGGCGTCCAGGTCCTGCTGGGTCAGGGTCGGGTAGCTGTTGAGCAGGGCGATGTCGGTCGCCCCGAGCTGCTTATCCTCGACCAGCATGAAGACGGCGATCCGGGACCGGCGGATGCACGCCTGCCCGCCGATCACGTCCGGGGTCTTGCGGATCAGCGGCTCGGTCTCGACGGCGTTCATGGGGTGCCCTCCGGCGGGCATTGTACCACGGCGCGGGCGGCGGCGACATGCCGGGAAACGGCGGGGCCCGCCGGCCGTACGCCGGCGGGCGTTTGTCAGGCGACTACGGCCCGGTCGGGGCCGGCGGCACCACCACACCGGACATCGCGGCGAGCCGCCGGGCCCGCCGCTTCCGCTCGTTCGGCGGGTGGGCGCAATGCACGTCGGCGTGGGCGTCGTTCCCGTGTTCCGGGGCGTGTTGGGCGTCGAACCCCAGCCCCCGGGCCGCCCCGCACCCGAACCCCACCACCCCGCTCCCGGCCGGCCACCGGGCCAGCGTCTCGGCGGCCGTCGCCAGGCCCGCCACGTCGGCCGAGAAGACCGGGAAGTTGAACGCGGCCGACGACAGGACGCCGTTCGGGAACCAGACGGCGGCCGCGGCCGGGACGATGACCCGGTGCAGCGTCTCGGCGTCGGCGACGGGGGTGCCGGCGGCGGGGTCACGGCCGGCCCCGGGCCCAGCCGATCAGGTCGTCGGCCCGGCGGTGGTCGGCGGCCGGGAACGCGCCTTCCTCTTCGACCCCGGCGGCCGGGTCCCACTTCAGGTAGTGGATCAGGTCGGGCCGCTCCCACTCCAGCTCGAGTACCCGCCCGCCGGCGTGCCACTCGAGCTGGACGGCCCCGGACGACAGGGGGACGGCGGCCGGGGCCGCGGCGAGGGCCCGCCCGGGCATGGTGAGGGCCCAGGCCCGGACGGCGGCGAGGGTGTTGGGGTCGACGGCCGGGGCGGCGTGGCCGTCCCACCCGGGCGGGAGGGCGGCCAGCCGGTCGAGTGCGGCGTCGAGGGCGGCG
>JAIEQO010000662.1 GCA_019747655.1 Gemmataceae bacterium
CCGGGTCCCAGCCCGGGGGGCTGCCGCCCCCGGTTGGCCGTCCGCCTCCGGGCGCACCCGCCCCCCGCTCGCCAGGATCGCTTCGAGCGTCCGCCCCTTGACCAGCTTCATGGCCAGGAACGGCCGCCCGTCGGGCAGCACCCCGCGGTCGTACACCGGGGGACGCCGGGGTGCTGGAGCTGGCCCGTCACCCGGGCCTCGGCGGCGAACCGCCGGGCCGTACCGGTCCTGCAACACCTTGACAGCCACCTCCCGGCCCACCGCGGTGTTGGTGGCCCGGTAGACGACCCCCATCCCGCCCCGGGCGATTTCCTCCCCGAGGACGTACCGGTCGCCGTCCGGGCGGGTCGGGGGGTATGAACCCCCCGGTCTCCGGCCCGCCGGGGTCGGCGGTGGCGCCCGGGTCGGCGGTCGGGTGGGGCGACGGGAGGGTCGGGGTGGAGCGGTCGGGCATCGGACGGCCCCCGAGAGGACGGTGGCCGCATCGTACCCGCGACGGTCCGCCCCGCAGCCGGCCGGTCAGCCGACGAACACGCCGGCGGTGGTCCCGGGGAGGGCGTCGAGGGCGAACGCCTCGGGGGCCGCCCCGCCGGCGAAGTCCTTGCCGAGGTAAGCCGTCACCCGGCTTCCCGCCCCGGCCCCGTCGCCGGCCACGAGGTCGGCTCGGGCGTCCCCGTCCAGGTCCTTCGCGGCCACCCGGACCCCGCCCCGGTTGGCCGGGTTGCCGGCGAAGAAGTTGGCCAGCGGCGCGGCCGTCGCGCCCCCGACCCCGGTCGTCAGGAGCAGCTTGCCGGAGACCGCCAGGACCCGCGGCCCGCCGCCGGGGCCGCCCCCGACCAGGTCGGCCCGGCCGTCCCCGTCCACGTCCCCGGCGGCCACGAACGCCCCATTGCGGAGCCCCTGCTCGAACAGGAAGAAGTCCCCGACCGGGTGGTCCCGTCGGCCGCCCCCGGCCAGGGCCGCCCCGTCGTACACCGAGATGCGGGGGCCGCCCCCGAACCCGGCCGAGATCACCAGCTCGGACCGGCCGTCGCCGGTCACGTCCCCCAGGGCCGCCCGGGCCCCGCCGCGGAAGTTGCCGTCGTCGATCCCGAGGAAGTCGGCCAGCTCGCCCCACCCGGCCCCGCGGTACACCAGCACCCGCGGGCCGCCGCCCTCGTCCGGGGTGACGACCAGCTCCGGCAGCCCGTCGCCGTCGATGTCGCCGGCCGCCACGTACACCCCGCCGCCGAACGCCGGCTCGAACGGGTCCACCCGGAACAGCTCGGCCTGCGTCACCCCGTCGAGCACCTTCACATGGCTCGGGCCGCCCGGCCCGGTCCCGACGGCCACGTCGGCCACCCCGTCCCGGTTGAAGTCGGCGGCCGCAACCCGCAGCCCGCCGGGGGCGTCGGCCGCGGCGAACGGAGTGACGGTCCCGGCCGCCGCCCCGTTCGGGTCGAGCAGCCGGACCGCGGCCCCCGCTCCGGACACCGCGGTCCGGCCGGTGCTGTTCTGCCCGACCACCCGGGCCGGCACCGGCAGGACGACTCCGGCGGGGAAGGCCACCGCCACCGGGTCGGACGCCGGCGACCCGGCCGATCGGTTCCCGGCCGCGTCCGCCGCCGCCCCGGCCCGGGCCGCCACCGTCACCGTCCCCGCCCGGGCGAACCCGCCGACGGTGACGGTGTACGCCGCCCCCGACCCGGTCACGCCGACGACCGACCCGCCGGCCGTCCCGCCGACCTCGACGCCGGCCGCGGCGAACCCGGCCACCGGCTCCGAGAAGGTGACGGCGAAGGTGGCCACGTCGTCCGGCCCGGCGACGGTGACCGCCGCCGGCTGGCCGGTCGTGCGG
>JAIEQO010000578.1 GCA_019747655.1 Gemmataceae bacterium
CTGGCGGGGGGTGAGCCGGCAGTACCTGATCC
Source organism: Gemmataceae bacterium (assembly GCA_019747655.1). Lineage (GTDB taxonomy): Bacteria > Planctomycetota > Planctomycetia > Gemmatales > Gemmataceae > Urbifossiella. The sequence continues at coordinate 33 of JAIEQO010000578.1, forward strand.
CCATGCGGGCACCCTAGATGCGACCAACATCTAGGACAGCCCCTTTTTTTTTTGCATTCCGGAGACAACTACTCGCGGACGAAGGCTTGCGTGTCGTTGCGCGGCGGTTCGCAGCCCGCACCCGACACGCCTACGCCACCGGCTCGGCCGCCGGCTGCGGCGGGGCCGGCTCGTCGGACAGCTCGAAGTCGAGGAGCGGCTCGTCCGGCAGCCGGGCGGCCACCCGGACGGTGAACGTGCTCCCCCGGCCGAGGTCGCTGTGCAGGGCCACGTCCCCGCCCAACAGCTTGGCCAGCTCCCGGACGATCGACAGCCCCAGCCCGCTGCCGCCCTGCTCCCGGGTCAAGGGGCTCGCCCCCTGGCGGAACTTCTCGAACACCAGCCCCTGCTCCTCCGGGGCGATCCCGACCCCGGTGTCCGCGACGGTGAACACCACGTCGGTCCCGTCGGCCGTCGCCCGCAGCGTCACCCGCCCGCCCTCGGGGGTGAACTTCACCGCGTTCGACAGGAGGTTGGTGAGGATTTGGTGCAACTTGCCGGGGTCCTGTCGGGTCGCCGGCAGGTCCGGGTCGACCTGGACCCGGAGTTCGAGGTTCTTCTTCTCGGCCTGCTGGCGGAACATGGCCGCCGCGTGCTCGCACACGTCGGCCACGGCCACCACCTCCGGGTGCAGCCGCATCTTCCCGGCTTCCAACTTCGCCAATTCCAGGATGTCGTTGATGAGGGCCAACAACTGCTTCCCGCCGGTCATGATGTTCCCGGCGTAGCGGTGTTGTTTCTCGGTGAGGTTCTGGGCCGCCAATAACACCTCGCTGAATCCAATGATGCTGTTGAGCGGGGTGCGGAGTTCGTGGCTCATGGTGGCCAGGAAGTCGCCCTTGAGCCGGTTCCCCTCGTACAGGGCCATGTTCACCCGGGCCAGCTCGTCCACCTTCCGGTCGAGGTCGGCGATCAGCTTCTTGTTCCGGTCCTGGGTGTTGGTCAGGTTGCGGAGCATCCGGTTGAAGGCGTGGGACAGGTCCTCGAACTCGTCGCCGGTCTGGATCTCGCTGCGGACGTTCAGCTCGCCGCCGGCGATGGCCTCGGCGACGGCCTTGAGGTGGTTGACCGGCTTGACGATGACGTACCGGATGATGAGGTAGCTGCCGGCGATGATGAGGAGCGAGGTGCCGATGGCGAACGACAGGAGCAGGGCCCGGTTGGCGTGGAACCCCTCCTCGATCACCCGGGTGGTCAGCCGGATGCGGACGACGGCCATCAGGTCGCCGGGCTTGAGGTCCGGCCGGGCCTTGTCCGCCCCGCCCATCCGGGCCGGGTCGGCGTGGCAGCCGAGGCAGGACGGCTCGGCCCGGATCGCCCCGTAGTAGTAGTACACGCTGTCCCGGGGGACCGGGCGGCTCTCCTCGGTCCGGCCGGGCTCGGACAGGAACCGGTAGAGGACGTTCAGGTCGTCCCCGGACTCCTGGTGGTCGGGGGAGGTGGTGAACGGCTTGAGCAGCCGGTAGTTGTAGTCCTGCAGCTCGGCCGGCCAGCGGGCCTCGGCCTGTTTCTGGAAGTCCTCCCCGGCCTGCCGCATCTCCCCCTGGAGGTGCAGCCGGGCCTGGACCGGGCCCATCAGGGTCCGGCCGGTGTTGACCAGCTGGTCGTAGGCCAAGTCCTCGGTCTGGCGGGCGTACACCCAGAAGCTGCCGGTCATCAGCACCAGCACCCCGGACCCGAGCAGGAACCGGGCCTTCCGCTCCAGGCTGGTCTCGCCGAGTAGCCGCTTGAAGGCGCGGTAGGACATGGGGGACTCTCGGACCCGGGG
>JAIEQO010000862.1 GCA_019747655.1 Gemmataceae bacterium
CAGGTTGACCATCTCGACGGCGGTGACGGCCGCCTCGAACCCCTTGTTCCCGGCCTTCGCCCCGGCCCGGTGGACGGCCTGCTCCAGGGTGTCGCAGGTCAGCACCCCGAAGACCACCGGCACGTCGGCGTTCAGGGCGGCGTGGGCGATCCCGCTGGTGGCCGCCCCGGCGACGTGGTCGTAGTGGTCGGTGTCGCCGCGGATCACGCACCCCAGGCAGACGACGGCGGCGTACCTCCCGGACTTGCCGAGCCGCTGGGCGACGAGCGGCAGCTCGAACGACCCGGGGACCCGGACCAGGTCGACCCGGTCGTCGGCGACCCCGTGCCGCCGGAGGGCGTCGAGGGCCCCGGCCACGAGCTGGTCGACCACCACCCCGTTAAACCGGGCGGCGGCCAGGGCGAACCGTCCATTCGGGGGGGAGAAGTCGCCTTCGTACACGGTCGGCATGGGCACCTCGGGGGCTGATGCCGGTAGTGTACCGGGGGCCGTCGTAACGGTCGTGTTCGGCTACGGAATCGCCGGGGTTTTTGGGGGTTTCGGGATACCCCCCTCCCCCCACCTTTTTTTGCACGCCACCCGGATGTGGACTTTTGCCTGGGATTCCCAGCGGTTCCGCGTGCGGCCGGCCCGGCGGGGCCTGCCGTACCCGGCAACGGAGCGATCCGTAACCCGTGACCTGGGGAGCGGTTAAGTGCTACCCCGTCCGATGCCGTATACCGCCACGCTCGGGACCCGCTCGCCCAGCCGCGGCCGGGTGCCGCGGCGGACGGATTTGAACGCTTGTATCGTATCATCCCGTTAGCCGGAGTCAAGGAAGTTCCGCCCCGGCGGGCATGAGCTACTGCGGACGGGACGCCGGGGTCGCCCACATTTCCGGATTCCTCCGAATCGTTTGCGTCGGCCGTCTGCTCAGATCACGCGGGTGCGGCACGCCGCCGCCCCGGCCACCACGATCGACAGCAGGAGTCTCCATGCCGATCCGCGTATCCGCGGTCCTCCGCCGCGCGTTCCTCCGTCCGGCCCTGCGGGCCGCCCGACCCCCGGCCGGTCAAGCCCGCCTGTCCGTTACCCGGCTCGAAGGCCGGGATGTCCCGGCGGCGATACCGATCGGCGGGGGCGGCCGCCTCCCGGAGGTGTCGATCAACCGGCTCGCCGACGCCTACGAAGGCGGGTCGGCCGGGGCGTTCCGGCTGTACCGGACCGGGGACGCGAGCCAGGCCCGGCTCAGAACCCGGTCGCCCAACCTCTACCGACGGCCCCCCCGCCGACGGATGCGAATGCGTTCTGGCGGCTGACCCAGCTGGTTAACGGGCAGGCCTATCTGCCCCAGGGCAATACCCTGCTCGGGGCGGACGCGGCGGGGGAAAAGTGGGTGCCGTACGCCCCGCCCGCCGGCCAGCAAGTCGCCGAGGTCCTCACCCTCGACCGGGCCAAGCTCGTCGCCATCGCACCGAACGGGTACGTGGTGCCGGACATGCCCACCCGGGTCCAACTCCTGTTCGACCAGACGGTTCAGTGGACCGCGGACGAGAAGGGTCTGGTGCTCAAGACCGTGCAGGACGAGATGCAGAAACAGTACGAGGCGATCAAGAAGAAGCAGGATGCCTACCTGGCAAGCAACGGGCAAGACCCGCGATACCCGGCCCCGTCGTACGCGGACCTGATGGAACTGCTCCAGGCGGGGCCGCGGGGCGTGGTCAAGGCGGGGGTGAAAGGCGTCCAAATGAGGATCGACGGGGCGCTGGCCCGGTACATCCTGGACGAAGGGCTGCACGCTAGGCTCTGTCTGCTGAATCGGTGGAGGGTGGTCGTGCCTCTAACTTCGCATGCACGGCCGCGACCTTTCCGACC
>JAIEQO010000059.1 GCA_019747655.1 Gemmataceae bacterium
GGCACCCGGTTCGACCCGGCGATGCCGGCCGCCGACCGGGCCCGGAAGCTGGCCCTGTGGCGGCGGGCCGTCCGGGCGACGGTCGCGTTCGCCGGCGGCTGACCAGTCAGGCCCGGTCCCGGGCGTGGGCGGCCGCGCAGGCGATGTCGATCGCCGTCACCCCGGCCACCGCGATCCCGGCCGACACGATCCGCAGCCGGTCGGCCTCGTCGGCGTCGATCCAGGCCCGGAACAGGGCGGCGATGTCCAGCGCGTCCCCGCCGACCCGGGCGGCCAGCCACGGGGCCGGGTTGCCCGACGCCAGGATGCCGACCCCGGCGGCGATCTCCCGCAACCCGAACAGCGGCATCACCGCCGGGTGGCCGACCCCGATCAGCCGGCCGAGCAGCCGTGGGGCCAGCACCTCGGCGGCCCCCAGCCCGATGCTGAACCAGCCGAGGAATTTGGCCACCGGCTCGCCGCCGGGCCTCTCCATCGGCCGCCGCTCGGGGAACGGGACGGGCACGTCCCGGGGGAGGGTCGGGGCGGCGGACATGGTGGTTGAGGCGGCCATCGGTGCGTCTCCTGGCGGGCGGGACCGTGGCCGGGGTCGTGCAAAGCCCGTTCCGCCTACCACCCGTCGGCGGACAGGACCTCGCCACCGGCGTGCGTCGAGAGGCCGCGGTAGGTGGCCGGGTCGATCGCCTGCCGGACCCACCGGACCGACCCGTCGCAGAAGACGAAGTTACACCCGCCCGGGTGGACGCTCCGGAACCCGCTGACGAGGTCGCGGCCGCTCCGGTTGTACCCGGACAGGTCCGAGCTGGACACCGTCGGCGTCCCGGGCGACCGGTTCATCGGCTCGTCGGCGAAGTCCGGGGCGAGGCCGAACTGGGCCGTGACGCCCAGCACCCCGGCGTACCACGGGTGGGACCGGTCGGTGAACCCGGTCGCCCCCCACGACTGGTCGAGCAGTGCGGTCTGCCCGGTGAACGGGTCGACGGCGGCCTTCGCCGGGTCCTTCAGGTCGCGGGCCGGGTAGCGCGGCGACCCGCCGGCCGCCTCCCCGAGGGCGAACGTGCTCGACGTGCCGTCGAGGATGTCGGCGAACCGGGTGGTGTTGGCCGAGGTCCCGTCCGGCCCGCGGAGGGCCAGCCCGAACGGCCCCCGGGCGGCCGGCGGGACCCGGGCCGGGTCGGGCCCGATCCCGGCGTTGGCCCCCTTGCAGAAGGCGTAGTCGACCCCGGCCGCGAACGGCGGCAGCTCACACCCCCACTGCGGGCCGATCGGGGTCAGGTCGAGCCCGCCGGCCGCCCGGTTGGCCGGGCAGTAGAACATCTTCACCGGCGTCCCGACCGGGGCGAAGTTGGCCGGGTCGTACCAGAACCGGTCGAACCGGTAGAGGTCCCGCAGGTTCCCCTGCTCCAGGTGCGGGAGCAGCTCGGTGAACCCGGTGGCCCAGCCGTCGTTCACGTCGGCGGTGACGATCACCCCGCCGGGGAACCGGCCGTGGGCGTCGTGGTGGTTGTGGGCGGCGAGCCCGAGTTGCTTCAGGTTGTTCTGGCAGCTCGCCCGGGCGGCCGCCCCGCGGACCTGCTGGACGGCCGGCAGGAGCAGCCCGACCAGGACGGCGACGATCGCCAGGACGACGAGCAACTCGATCAGCGTGAACCCGCGGCGGACCACGTCGGCGTCTCCGGGCGAGCGCAGATGACCCCCTTCGATCATACCCGGGCGGCGGCCGTGGTGCTCGGGCTGGTGGCCGGGTGCGGGCGGCCGGCGCCGTCGGGGCTCCGGGATGCCGGCAAGGACCCGGCCGAGCTGCGGGCGATGCTGGCCGACCCGGACCCGGAGGTCCGGGCCCGCGGGGCGCTCGGGCTG
>JAIEQO010001017.1 GCA_019747655.1 Gemmataceae bacterium
GGCCGGGCAGGCCCGGCGGCGGCGGCTGGTCCAGCGGTGGGCGGCCGGGGTCGGGGTGGCGCTGGTGCTCGGGATCGGCGGGACGGCCGCCGGGCTGGTGCAGGCGAACCTCGCCCGGGGTGAGGCCGAGACCAAGCGGGGTGAGGCCGAGGAGGCCCGGCAGGCCGAGGCCACCCAGGCCGAGGCAGCCCGGGCGAAGCAGGCCGAGGCCGAGACGGCCCGGCGGGAGGAGGCGCGGCAGCGGGCGGTGGCCCAGGCCGAGCGGGCGGAGGCGGAGAAGGCCCGACAGAAGGAGGCCGACGAGCGGGGGCGGGCCGACGAGCGGGCGGCGGCGGCGACCGCCGCCCGGGAGTTCCTCAAATCCGTGCTGACCCAGGCGAACCCCTGGCTGGCGACCCGGGAGCGGGCGGCGGACCCGGGCCGGACCCTCCGGCAGGCCCTCGACTTCGCGGCCGAGGAGATCGGAGGGAAGTTCGACCGGCAGCCAGAGATCGCGGCCGACCTGCGGAACACGATCGGGCTGGCGTACATCGGGTTGGCGGCATGGGCGGCGGCCGAGCCCCACCTGACGGCCGCCCTGGAACTCCGGGAGAAGGCCCTCGGGCCGGACCACCCGGACACCCTGGAGAGCGCCAACAACCTGGCCGGGCTGTACTCGATCACCCTCCGGCTGCGGGCGGCCGAGCCGCTGTACCGGCGGGCCCTGGACGGGTGGGAGAAGGTTTACGGACCCGACCACCCGGACACCCTGATCGTCGTCTTCAACTTGGGCAAGCTGTACGCCCGGGTCCGCGACCCCGGGCGGGCCGAGCCGCTGCTCCGCCGGGCCTTGGTCGGGCGGGAGAAGGCCCTCGGGTCCGGCGACCCGGAGACGTTGGGCGCCGCACACGCCTTGGGCCTGTTGTACCTGGAGGCCGGCGACTTCCGGGCCGCCCGCCCGCTCCTCGAGCGGGCCCTGGAGGGGACCGAGTCGGCCCTCGGGCCGGACCACCACGAGACCTTCCGGGCGGCCCACAACCTGGCCGGGCTGTACCAGGAGATGGGCGACCTCCGGCGGGCCGAGCCGCTGCTCGCTCGGGCCTTGGCCGGCAACCAGAAGGTTCACGGCCCGGACCACCCCGACACCCTGTCGAGCGCCGCCAACCTGGCCGTCATCCACTGGCGGATGGGCCGGTTGGACCGGGCGGTCCCGCTGTTCGAGGACACCCTCCGGCGGCGGCGGGCGGCCCTCGGGGACGACCACCCGGACACCCTCCACACGATGGCCAACCTGGGAGTGAATTACCGGGGCGTCGGGCGTCCCGCCGAGGCGGTCCCGCTGCTCGAACGGGCCTACGCCGCCCGGGCCGAGCACCCGTTCCTGGCCCAGTTCGGGGACGCGCTCGCCGCCGCCTACGCCGCGGCCGGGCGGCACGCGGACGCCGTCCGGGTAGCCCGGGCGGGGCTAGCCGAGGGCCGGGCCAAGGTGCCGCCCGGCAGCCCGGAACTGGGCGGGCTGCTGGCGGTGACCGGCAAGGTACTCCTCGACCTCGACCCGGCGGCGGCCGAGCCGGTCCTGCGGGAGTGCCTGGCGGTGCGGCAGAAGCTGGCCCCGGAGGCGTGGACCACGGCCAACGCCAAGTCGCTGCTCGGCGGGGCACTCCTGCTCCAGGGGAAACCGGCCGAGGCCGAGCCGCTGCTGGCGGCCGGGTACGCCGGGCTGCTGGCCGACCGCCGGAACATCCCGCCGCTGCCGCAGGCCCAGGCCAACCTGCCGGAGGCGGCCGACCGGCTGGCCCGGGTGTACCTGGCCCTCGGCCAGCCCGAGGAGGCCGCGAGGTGGAGGGAAGAGCGGAAGAAGTACCCGCCGGACACCGCCCCC
>JAIEQO010001081.1 GCA_019747655.1 Gemmataceae bacterium
GACCGGCTCGGCCGGGCCCTCGCGGAAGCCGAGGCCGCCGCCGCGGCGGCCGAGACCCGCTTGGCCGAGGCCGCCCGCAAGCGGACCGAACTGGCCACCGAGGCCGAGGCCCTGGCCACCCTCCGCCGGCAGCAGTGGGAGGAGTGGCGGCGGGAGGCCCAGAAGGCCGAACAGGCCGACCTCGACGAACTCGGCCTCCGCCGCTGGCAGGCCGCCCTCCCGGAGGCCGGGCCGCCGGACGCCCGATGACCATGCGGTCGATCATCCAACTGGCCCTCGTCGCCCTCGTCCTGTTCGGGGTGTCGGCCGCCCTATCGGTCTGGCTCAACCAGTCCCGGTTGGCCGAGACCGGGAAGGGGGCGAAGGACCCGGAGGCGGGCAAGTCGGCCGCGGCCGGCGGGAAGGACGAGAAGGCCGGCGACAAGGCCGCCCGGCCCCAGCCGAAGGACGACAAGGCGGCCGTCCCGGAGGCCGGCCCGGCGGCCGTCGCGGCCGAGGTGCGGGCCCGGGAGGACCGGCTCGAACGCCGCCAGGCCCAGATGGACCTCGTCCTGCGGGACCTCCAGGCCGAGCGGGACGCGGTCGACGCCCTCCTGCGGCGGGTGACGGCCGAGGCCCGGGAAGCCGCCACCAACGCCGCCCGGGACGCCGCGGCGGCCGCGGCCGCCCAGCCGAAGGTTCCGGCCGACCCGGACGCCGCCAACCCGGAGGCGATCCGGAAGATGGCGGCCATGTACGACAACATGACCCCCGAGAGCGCGGCCCTGATTTTCAAGCAGATGTCCGACTCCGGCAAGCTGGACACGGCCGTCCGCATCCTGAACCAGATGCAGCCCCGGCAGGCGTCCCGGGTGCTGGCCGAGATCGAGCCGCAACTCGCCGCCCAGCTCCTGGAGAAGATGCGGAGCCTGAAGCGGACGACCCCGCCCGCCCCCCCGGCGCCGGCCGGGGCGGCGTCGAACGTCCCGACGGCCGCGGCCCCGCTCACCGCCCCGCTCACCGCCCCGCCCCGCGCCCCCTGACCCGCACCTCCCGAGAGGGCCACGGATGGCCACCCCCGCCCCACCCCCGGCCCGCCGGGTCCCGCCGCTGTTGGTCGGGGCCGGGCTCCTGGTGATCGCCGGCGGGTTCGGCCTCCCCCGCGTCCTGCCCGAGCCGGCACCGGCGACGCCGGCCGACCCGGCATCGAAGGCCGCCCCCGCCCCACCGGCCGACGGCCCCGGGCTGGGTGCCTCGCTCGGCCGGCTGGCGGTCAGCCTGGTCGTGGTGTGCGGGCTGTGCGTCGGGGTGGCCCGGCTGGTGGCGAAGAAGCCGACGGCCCCGCAGAAGGGGATGACCATCGCCGCGGCCCTGACCGTCGACCCGCGGTGCTCGGTCTACCTGGTGACGGCCGGCGACCGGCGGCTGTTGCTCGGCGTCGACCCGGCCGGGGTGAAGGCGGTGCTGGAGTTGCCCGGCCCGCCGCCGGAGCCGGCCCCGAGACCCGAAGCCGCCGCCGAGCCGGTGGTGCTCGGCCCGGTCCGGGTAGCGGCGCCGGCGATCCCAGGCGACATCGCGGCCGTCCTCGACCGACTCCGCCAACAACCCGCCACGGCCCGCCAGTGAGGTGGACATGGATGTCGCCGACCTGCTCGCCCGGCCGGACGGGATCAACCTGGCGGCCCTGTCGCCGCCGGTCCAGACGGCCCTGCTGCTCGGGCTAACCACCCTCCTGCCGGCCCTGCTGATGACCGCCACCAGCTTCACGCGGGTGGTGATCGTCCTGTCGTTCGTCCGGCAGGGGCTGGCCACCCCGAACGTCCCGCCGAACCTCGTCCTCACCGGCCTGGCCCTGTTCCTGACGCTGTTCATCATGCAGCCGGTGTTCACCGAGATCGA
>JAIEQO010000857.1 GCA_019747655.1 Gemmataceae bacterium
GCGGGCGGCCCGCCGGGCGGCCTGGACGGCGGCCTTGCGGGAGACCCGCCGGGCCACCTCGAACAGCCACCCGGCCAGGCTCTCCTTCCACCGGACGGCCCCGGCCCGCCGGGCCAGCACCACGAACGTCGCCTGGACGGCGTCGTCGGCCAAGTGCTGGTCGCGGAGGGCCCGCCGGCAGACGGCCCGGACCATCGGCCCGTGCCGGGCCATCAGGGCGGCGAACGCGGCCTCGCTGCGGTCCAGGGCGAACGCCCGGACCAGGTCGCGGTCGGTGGCGTCCCCGCCCGGGGCGACCCCGGCCAGCCGGAGCAGCCCGCGGACGGACCCGGGTGGGGGGCGGCCGGAACTCATCCGCGAACCTCGTGGGGCGGCCGGGTGTCCTACCGGGGGATGCCCGCGGGGGGCCGGCGGCGCACGTCGGTTTTGCCCCCAATCCGGGCGGCCGAAGTGGGCTTGCCGCCGCCGGGCCGGGTATTAAGATGTCGTGTGTTGCGGGATTGGTATATCGGCTGTGCCCAGCCTTCCCAAGGCTGTGAGAGGGGTTCGACTCCCCTATCCCGCTCTCCCGTCAAAGCCTCGATGACCGCCGGCCGCTCGCACACGGAGCCGCCGGCGGTTTCGCGTTTCCACCTCCGCCCGCCGCCCGCACCCGCCGATAGGATGACCCGGCCGCTTGGTATCCGAACCCGGGTCCACCTTCCGCTGGGGGCGAGCTGATGGCCACGCCGCTGACCGTCGTGATTTTCGGGGCGTCCGGGGACCTGACCTCCCGGAAGCTCGTCCCGGCCCTGTTCAACCTGATGCTCAAGGACCGGCTGCCGCCCGAGGCCCGGGTGGTCGGGGTGGCCCGGACCGAGTACACGGACGACGCCTTCCGGCAGCACCTGGGCGACCGGGCGAAGGAGGCGCTGACCGGGGCCGGGGAGGGCTTCGACGCCGGCAAGTGGGCGGACTTCGCCGGCCGGCTGCACTACGTCGCCACCGACGTGACCAAGCCGGAGGGGATGGCCAAGCTGGCCGCCTCGCTGGCCCAGCACGAGGGGCCCGGGGGCGGCCGCCGGCTGTACTACCTGTCGGTCGCCCCGGACCTCTACCCGGTCCTCGGCACCACCCTGGGCGAGGCCGGGTTCAACACGGAAACGGGCGGGTTCCGGCGGCTGGTGATCGAGAAGCCGTTCGGCCACGACCTGGCCACCGCCAAGGCCCTGAACGCTACCCTGCACAAGCACTGGCGGGAAGACCAGCTCTACCGGATCGACCACTACCTGGGCAAGGACACGGTCCAGAACATCCTCGTCTTCCGGTTCGCCAACACCCTGTTCGAACCGCTCTGGAACTACCAGTACATCGACCACGTGCAGATCACGGTGGCCGAGAAGGTGACGGTCGGCAAGCGGGCCGGGTACTACGACACGTCCGGGGTGCTGCGGGACATGATCCAGAACCACCTGCTGAACGTGCTCACGATGGTGGCGATGGACGACCCGTCGAAGTACACCGCGGACAACCTGCGGAACGAGAAGCTGAAGGTGCTCAACGCGGTCACGGTCCCGGACCCGGCGAAGGCGGTGGTGGTCGGCCAGTACGCCGGCTACCTGAACGAGCCTGGGGTGCCGAAGGGCAGCAAGACCCCGACCTACGCCGCGGTCCGGCTGGAGGTCGAGAACCGCCGCTGGCGGGGGGTGCCGTTCTACCTCCGCAGCGGGAAGGCCCTGGCCGCCCGGTACAGCGAGGTGGTGATCCAGTTCCGGTGCCCGTCGCACTTGATGTTCCCGCTGCCCCCGGGGCAGACGCTGCAATGCAACCGGCTGACCATCAACCTCCAGCCGAACGAGGGCATCCGGCTGAACTTCCAGACGAAGGAGCCGGACGTGGA
>JAIEQO010000068.1 GCA_019747655.1 Gemmataceae bacterium
CCGCCGGCCCCGGTTTGCCCGCCCGGCCGGGCCAGCGCACGATGGCGTGTCGGCTGAGGACCGCCCGCGCCCGGCGGCGGCCGGAACGGACTCCCCGGACCCCGACGGATCGGGCGAGGGCCGCCCCGAGCCCTCGCCGCACCCAGGAAAGGAGGATCGCGTGCGCCGCCGCCTACTCGTGTTCGGCCTGCTGGCCGTGCTCTCCCAGGTCAGTGCCGGGTGCTTCCCGATCGCCCGCTGCGCCATCGCCAAGTTCCGGGCCAACCACCCGTGCGTCGCCTGTGGCGGGCCGGGGTGCGCCCCGTGTGCCCCGGCGTTCCGCGTTCCGGCCGGCCCCGGACCGGTCGTCGGCCCGGTGGTCGGCCACCCGGTCGGCGACTGCCCGGGGTGTGCCCAGGGCGGCCCGGTCGAGGGCTACCCGGTCGGGTTCGCCGGGCCCGGGGTGCCGCCGGGGGTGCCGGTGATCGGCCCGGCCGGCGGGGTCCCGGGCATCTCCGGCCCGTACCCGCTGCACGGCCCGACGATCGACGGGACGGGGGGCGTCCCCGGCCCGATGCCCCCCGGGAAGGACGGCAAGGGCGGGAACTGACCGCCCACTCGCAGCGGCCGCCGCGGGCTCACCCCCGCGGCGGCTCGCGTTTCCGCTTCTCCTCGGCCGAACTCCCCCGCAGGTACAGCGGCTCCAGCCCGAGCAGCTCCCGCCGGTCGATCGGCTGGACGGCCCGCCCGGCGGCCCACAGGCTCTCGACCGTCGGCAGCCGGTCGGCCTCCGGGACCACCCGGCACCCTTCCGGGATGTAGCCGGCGAGCACACCCACGCCGGGCCCCGTGACCCACGCCCCGGCCGCGGCCCCGGCCAGCGCATCCTTCGCCGCCTCGATCCGCAGGTCGTCGGCCGGCGTCCAGCCGGGTTGTGGGACGGTATCGTGGCGGTCGGACGGCAGGACGAACCGCTGGACGTAGACCTGGCCTTGGAGGGCGTCGGCGACCACCCACACGTCCTCGGCATCGGCCGGGGCGCGTTCCACGATCGCGGCGAACGTCGGGACCGGGACGAGCCAGCCTCCGGTGGCGTAGGCGAACGCCTTGGCGGACATCACCCCGACCCGCAAGCCCGTGTAGCTGCCGGGCCCGACGCTCACCGTCACCCCGCCGACATCGGCCGGTTTCAGCCCCTCGGCGCCGAGCAGCCCGCCGGCCGCGGCGGCGAGGTCGCGGGCGTGCCGCCGGGCCTCGTCCAGGGCGTGCGTCCGGACGACGGCCCCGGCCCGGGCCAGCCCGACCGCCCCGGCCCGGCCGGAGGTCTCGACGATCAGCCAGTTCTCCGACATCGCCGCCATCAGGGGGCTTACGCCCCCCGCTCGCCGGGGTACAATCGCCATTCATTCTGCCAGAGTCCCCCCGCCCCGGCGAGCCGATGCCCCCAGCCGCGACCATGCACATCGACGGGGCCGCCCGCGGGAACCCCGGCCCGGCCGCCTATGCCGTGGTCCTGGCCCGGCCGGGGGAGCCGGCCGTCGAGGAGGCCGAGACGATCGGCACGGCGACGAACAACGTGGCCGAGTACACGGCCCTGGTCCGGGGGCTGGAACTCGCCGCCGAGCACGGCGTCAAAGCCCTCGCGGTGTTCAGCGACAGCGAGCTGCTGGTGAAGCAGATGGCCGGCGAGTACCGGGTCAAGCACCCGGACCTCTTGCCCTTGTACCAGGAGGCCGTCCGGCTGCGGCGGGGGTTCGACGCGGTGACGATCACCCACGTCCGGCGGGCCCAGAACGCCCGGGCGGATGCGCTGTGCAACGAGGCGTTGGACGGCAAACGCGGAAAGAACGCGAGCCCCGCGCCGGGTCCCGCGGCGGGTGTGGGACAAGGCCCGAGCCGG
>JAIEQO010001073.1 GCA_019747655.1 Gemmataceae bacterium
GCCGGGTGTGGGGGCGTTCCTCCCAAACGCCGCTTCAATTCGGCCACGACCTCGCAGGTCGTGGAACTACACCCTCTTCGGCTCGGCCGCCCCGACGCTGGTAGCGCTTCAATTCGGCCACGACCTCGCAGGTCGTGGAACGGTGGTAGTCCCAACTCGATACACGGCCGCCGGGTGCGAGACCGCACGCGAGCGGGCCCCAACGGTGGGGCGACGGGGAGCGGTGGCGTGCGGGGGGCGACACCCCAACCCGACCGCTCGCAAGCAGTTGCTGACCGCGAGCGACGGCGGCCCAGACATCCGTTCGTAACCGGAGTTGGCAAAGAGCGTTCCTTCGTGCCGGAACCCGGCTCCGCGTTCACCACCCGACCGCTCGGGGCGATCGAGGTGTCCGACCGTCCGCCGAACAGGATACCGGCCGGCCGGCTTCACGGCCACGACCCGGTCAGACGGGGTCGGCCGCGAAAACCCCCAGCCCGCGGTACCGCCCGGCACCGACGGCCAGCGGCCCCCGGACCGGGGCCGGGAACCAGACCCGAACGTGGTAAGCCGGCAGACGGCCGAGCGGGTCCGGCCGGCGGTACTCGCGGACGTGCCCGACCCCGGCCCGGAACCCGACCGCCCGCCAGTCCAACTCCGTCCGCGTGTCCTCGACCAGCTCCGGCGGCAGCCCGGCCTGCACGAACGCCTTCCGCAGTAAACCCCACGTCTTCCGCGGGTCCCGCTCGTCGTATCCGGGGAGGATCACCGGCGTGACCGTCGACCAACACCGGGACTCACCGACGTACGGGCCGAAGTTCGAGTCGGTCCGGAGGGCCGCCGGCGGCCGATCGACGTGCCGCAGGACCGCCCCCCGACCGCCGGGGTCGAGCGGCCGCAGCTCGTGCCCCGACAGCACCCGAACCCACCGGACGGCATTGGCCCGGTCGGTCGGCCCGGCCACCAGCACCCGCCGGATCATCCCGACGTGCCGGCCTCCCGCGCGTGCTTCGAGCGACGGGAGGGGCAGGTACAAGAACCGGCGGTCGGCCCCGTCCCCGCGGGCGCGGTCCTTGCCGTCCGGGGTGTGGCCGTGGACGAACGCCAGGATGTCGGCGGCGGTCCAGCCGAACGGCCGCATGGCCTCGGCCAACTCGCCGACCGCGTTCCGGACCATCGCGGCCACGTCCCGGGTTCGGCGGGCGGTGTCGAACGGCCGGAACCGGTCGGCGTCGGGGTCGCGGAGCTCGAACGCGGCGAACGGCCGGCCGGGCGGGTCGGTCGCCCGGCGGTAGCCGACCACGCGGTAATCCCGGCCGGCGGCCAGCGGCGGGACCGGGGTGAACCCGCCGGCGTCGAGCCTGCCGAGGAACGCTCGGTGGCGGTCGGCGAGGGCGGACAGAGTGCCGGCCGTCGGCACCCGCAGCCCGGCGGCGTCCGGGTCGGCGGCCGGCCGCCACCGCTCGCCGGCCAGGGCGTCGGCCTCGGCGACATCGATCACCCGGCCGTGTCCGGCGACGAGATCGACCCCCCAGCCGAGGGCGACCACGCTCCGGGCAGCGGCCGCTAGCGTCTCGGCGAACCCGCGGACCTCGTCCGGAACCGGGTCCGGCAGTTCCCAGAGGTAGTGGACGGCACGCCCGTCCGGCACCCGCGTCGGGCGAACCGTTTTCATGGCCTTCAGCTTCTGCGGAGATTTGTTTTCCGGCGGCTCTCGACCCTCGACCCAGAACCCGGCCGGCACGTCCATGTCGTTGTTCGGCACGGCGATCCGGAACGGCGTGCCGGTGTGCCCGGGCGGGCCGACGACCACCGGCGGGTCGAGCCCGGCCAACCAGTTCAGGGCCGGGGCGGCGTAGTCGGCGAACGGCGGCCCCCGCCACCGGGCGGCCGCGGCGGCGAC